>PWJP01000159.1 GCA_003559985.1 Saprospirales bacterium | reverse complement strand
TCTTCAACTCCAATCTGTCCGGAGTATTTCTCCGGTTCTTTTGCGTGACATAGCGCGAAGTGCCCGGCTTGCCCGAAGCTTTGTGCTCCGTACACTCCAAAATCACCTGCACTCTGTTGCCTTTAGATTTCTTTGCCATGATCGATAGCTTTATTTGCTGATTTATAATTTAATATCGGTCGCCAGTCCTTTCTTTTGCTGACGCTTAATGTACTGGTATATACCCAATTTATTGATGCAGCGAACCGCTTTGGTTGAAACGCGCAACGTCACCCACTTGTCAACTTCCGGTATGTAGAAGCGCTTTTTTTGCAAGTTGGGCTCAAACCGACGCTTGGTCTTGATGTTTGAGTGGGATACCTTGTGACCGCTCTGCGGCCTTCTTCCTGTTAATTGACAAACCTTAGACATATCTATTTAGTTTTGGTGACTTCGGCAGGATTCGAACCTGCAACCTCCTGATCCGTAGTCAGGTGCTCTATCCAGTTAAGCTACGAAGCCTGATTTTTCGGACGGCAAAGATACTGCTTTTTCTGGTTTTTAAAGCTTTTTTTGGAAAATATTATTCGCTGACCAAAATATACCGCTCTAACGCATCAAGTTACGTTTTCGTTCCTGCTGACCGGCTTTCAAATACAGGATTTAAATTCTAACCAATCAGTGCTTTATAAAAGTATGCGTCTCCTTTTTTCGGGCACCGACTATGTGAATGAGATATGCCCCGGATTGAAGCTGTTCCACGTTGATCTGCTTCACATTGGGTGAAAAGGCTTCGTAATCCACCGGAAATCGCAATACCTCCCGCCCGAGCATATCGGTGATTTGGATTTCATAGGCTTCAAAGTCGGGTGCGAGTATGTCGATGTTCAGCTCTCCGGTTGTGGGATTGGGGTATAGATTTGAAATGGAAAGTGGCCCCACTTCAAACTGACAATCACTCAACTCAAATAGACTGTTGTACACATTTAATCTGCCTCCTGAAATGGTGAATTGCTCCAGATTCGGATTTCGATCCACTCCGTCCAGTATAGCCCGCCTTGCAACGAGTGCAGCCTCACTTGGCTTGTCGCGGGCGAGTTGGGCAAATGCCATGCAATCTGCAGAGTAGAGTAGTGCAATGGCTGCCGTCACTTGCGGTGCTGCCAGAGAAGTGCCGCTTAGGTTCCCCTGGTACTCACTATTGATGGTAGTGGTTGGAATATTTCTTCCGGGCGCTGCAATCTCAATGTTGTTCACACCGTATCCCGCACTCAGTATTTTTTCGTCATCCATGTTAGAGTTGGTAACCGAGATCAGAAAGGGACTGGGGCAGGTCGTGGGTATGTCCCCAAATACATCCACATCGGTATTGGAATTTACCGTGGCTGCAGTAGAAAGTATTCCCATCTCACCCATCAAATCGTACATCTCACACCACATGGGGAAATTATCGGGGTCTTCATTGGCGATCCCACCGGAAAAATTGGTCGCGACCACAAAAGCACCTTCCTGTCCTCCACTCTCATTGTACCTACTGCGCTGGTCTATTGCATAGTGATAGGCCTCTACCATGTCTGCTTCCGTGGGGCCGCCATTGCTCTTCGACAGTACCATGACCTGTACATTCCAGTTTATACTGCTGAGCCCCTCGGAGTTATTTGTAACCGCAGCTGCAGCTCCAATGACTTCCGTGCCGTGGCGAGTGACGCTGTGTTGGTCGTTTCCGGTGGTGACATTTAAGCCGAAGTAGTCATCCACGTAGCCATTGCCGTCTTCATCTATCCCGCTTCCGGGGATTTCACCGCGGTTTACCCATATGTTGTCGTAAAGATCGGGATGGTCTATCTGACATCCGCTGTCCATAATAGCAATTACGATAGTATCACCGAGTGCCGTAGTTCCTCCGCGCGCTATTTCCCAGGCTTCAGGTGCCTGTATTTGGAAAAGGTTCCACTGGTCGGGGAAAAGGGGATCGTCGGGTTCACTGGTTCGCCATTCTCCTATTCTGTTGGGAAAAATGTCGCGAACAGATTGCTGAACCAGCATGAACTCCCGCATTTGGGCAGGTGTGCGATCGGCAGTTTCTATTCTAAAAAGGTGAGTGTTTAATGTTCTTGCCAGAGGCCGAATGTGTTCAACCTGCACATTCGGGGCAAAATCAGTCAGTTGACCAATCCAATCGGAAGGCGCTGTTCCTTCTTTAAGCTGGACGATATACTCATCGGGGACAACCGGGGTATTTTGGAACATATGCTTTCCCTGGCCTGTCATGGTAAAGGCCCAGAGTGAGAAAATGGTAAAAAAAAACAGGGGTATGTGGTTGATCTTCATGTGCTTTGAACTAATTGTTTTAAAACGCCAGTCTCTTTTTCAAATTGCGAAAGTAATCAAAGGAACGCAAAAGGCGGCTGCCGTACCACGAAAATAGCTCACCATCGACCAGCTCAATTTCCGCATTCGGCACAGCTCTGCCTACTTCTTCCAGGTGTTTTTCCTTGAAGGGGTAGGGCTCTGAGGAAAGCAGTACATAATCAGGTGAAGCGGATTGAATTTCTTCCAAAGTTACCGCAGGATATCGGTCGCGTTTCTTAAATATATTTTCCATGCCCGCTATTTCCAGCATTTCACTGACAAAAGTATCCCCCCCGACTGTCATCCAGGGTTTTTTCCATATCATGTAAGCCACCTTCGGCCTGCTCCCCGGGGTCTTTTGCTCTTCTAAAAAAAACCGGTACTGTTTCTGAAGATCCCCTGATATTTGCTGCCCTTCTTCTTTCTTTCCGCATATATCGGCTACATCATCAATCATTTTAAGTGCGGATTTAAAATCGCTTACTTCGGTGACAAAAACCGGGTAATCTTTCTCCAACTCTGCCACCATTTCTTTGGTGTTTTCCTCTTTGTTGGCGACGATCAGATCCGGTTTGAGCCTATGGAGTCTCTCCATCGTAATTTCCTTGGTACCGCCAACCCGCTCCTTGCTTTTAAACATCTCCCGCGGATTCACACAAAACCGGGTGATTCCCACGATTTCATCCTGCAGTCCCAAATCCCAGATGAGTTCTGTGATGGAAGGGACCAGAGAGACAATGCGCTGAGGTCTATGGGGGAGTTTGACCTTGCGTCCCAGATGATCAGTAGATTCTCTAAAGTCGGGCATTTTTTGAGCTTGCTTCTGCTATGAAACCAATCAATGGCCGGGTGGTTTACCAAAATCTTTTTCTCCGGCTTTTAATGCAATGTCGAGGTGATTGGCGCGGGGAGGAATGGGGCAGTGGAAACCGTCGCTGTATGCGCACCAGGGATTGTAGGCGAGGTTGAAATTAATACGACAACCGTTTTTCTCCAAATCCTGGATGCTCAAATTCAGATATCGCCCGCCTCCGTAAGTGGTCTCGCCATTGGTCAGGTCTTTAAAAGGAAGAAACAGGTAATCACTGAATTCCTCACTTTCCAGCAGTGCGAAATTTTGATACAATTCAAGGGAAAACGCTTTTCCTTCAAACTCCATAAATACTTCTCCGTACTTGATGTATTGCCGCTCTTCCCCTGAGTATGTGGCGATGGAAAAGGGCTCGGGGTTTTCGGTTTTGCGCAGTTCGCATTGAAGCAGATAGTCTGTGTTGATAGGGTAGTAGTTGAGGTGAACGGTATCTTTGGGTAAGATTGGCTGTCTTTCGGATTGCCAGAGGGATCGCATGGTCTCTGCTCTTTTTTCCTCCATCTCACCATACCATTTTTCTGAAACCTGCTGGGCAAAAATTGGTGTTTCAGTCAGGTCCATGGAATAAACGAGTAAAGAAAAGAAAATCAGGGTTTTGTAATAATGCATAGTTGCCCGTTTTTGTCACTTGCAATTCTGGTGATTTCTTTTGCCCCTGGTATGTTGAGTGCAAATTGTGGTTTCCAATACGAATCTTCCCCGGGTCTAAATGCCATCAGCATCCCATCTGCCGCCGTAAAAAGGGTGTTGTCGGGACCTATGCAAAAATCCTGAGATCCTCCCGGTATCATCCTCACCAAACGCTCGCTGTTTCCGGTGCGAAAGTCATAACTGTAAATGTGACGCGTATCTCTTCGGCCTTCCACAGTGTAATACAGTACGCCATTTTCGTCTGACTCCATGGAGCGCCCGGGGTTTTGGGCAATGGTTTCCTCTTTGCCCGTTACCACATTCCACTTAATCAGTTCGTTGCCATCCTCCCTGAGTACAAAAAGTGCCAGCGTGTTGCTGTCTAACCAACTGTAGTAACCGACCCTCAGCGTTAAAGGGGTGATCGGTGAACCGTAATTGGTACGGTCGTGGGGGAGATTCCAGACCCTTTGGGTTCCGTCTTTTTCCAGCCTGACAAAACTAAGTGCATTGTTCCTTGCATTGTAACGCGGACTGAATTCGGACTCATGGGTCCCGGTTATTTTCTTCAATTCCTCAGTGTGCAGACTCAGGGAGTATAAATTGGTTACTGTATCCTTTCCACTGCTCAGATACAGGGTGTTTTTATCGGCAAAAAAAGGCTGGTTGTTGTAGCCTTCGCTGTTGAAAGAACTTAAAAACACTATCTCATCCAGAACCCACTGACCGGAGTTTTCTGCGGTGGATATTTCCAGCAACCAGGCCTGGGAGACAGGCAATTGTGCTTTGACATCTGTAGATAATAAAAACAACAGACAACAAATAATTGTCAGACCGGGAATGTACGGGTAGATTGAAAAGTTTTTAGCCTGCTTGTTTGCTCTTGTTTTCATGGTACCTTTTTTCACAAATCTTTGTGGGTGCCTTTTTTATGTGAATCTTACACTGTCAATTGCTGTGAAGTGTCAATGCCCTACACCAATCAAAGCCCCGAGGTGCTTTTAAACACCCGGTCCCAGCGGATTCCATCGCGCATGTTAGCGTTTCTTGTGCTGAAAAAGATAAATAGTGGCTTGCCGACTATATGATCTGCGGGAACATAACCCCAGACCCTGGAATCTTCAGAATTGTGCCGGTTGTCTCCTATCATCCAATAGTAATCCTGCTGGAAGGTGTATTGAGTAGCCGGTTCGCCATTGA
>PWJP01000216.1 GCA_003559985.1 Saprospirales bacterium | reverse complement strand
TTTTCGTGGGTGGTAAACCAATTGTTGGGAAATACCGCATCCGGTTTTTCAGGTACGGGATTGTCATCGTGAACCAATACATTGACGCCGGCAGTTTCTAGTCGAAGCACCAATTCATCAAATTCCCTCCGGGCCCTGTTTTTTATAGTGGTGGTTTTATCTGCTCCCTCTTTACTTTGGAAGGCATTATTCTCAGCTGTTTCTGGATTATAACCAAAATTAGCCGGTCTGACCATCAAAACCGAATCGGTAAAATTTCGTCTATTCATATCTGTAATACTTCCTTTGCTATATAAAACTTTTATAATACCCGCTTACTTGTCTAGCCGGGATAAAATATTCGAAGATTCGTACACGTTACTAATATCCTTTATGTTTTTTATCCTATAAGTTTTGGGAAAACACATATAAGTTTATATCTTTGTATCCTAGTCCCATTCTTTATATTCATTTCTTACATCCATCATGGCAGTGAACATTGTTTTCACTGCCTTTTTTATTTAGTAGAGGAATGAATCCATTAGTGAAAATGGGATGCGTACGAGTGACAAAAGTAGGGATTTTGAGCGAATTAATGCGCTTGCCGGCCAGTGCCAGGTTATAAATTCCTTATTTTCAACCGATTTTTCATAAAAATACTCAACCGGGTGCATATCACCAACTGATAAAGTCAATGCAATGGGACAACATAAAAAAGGCCGTGGTGGAGATTCCGATAAAAAACTGGCTTATACCACTGATCCTGCCGGGTTCAACCCCTTTAAGGATCTAGCCAACAACCTTGAAGGAAAAGAAGAAACCGATTTCGATCAGCCCATCCGTATCAAGCTCGAAAAAAAGGGAAGAGGCGGTAAAGTGGTTTCTTTGGTTCAGGGACTTGATTCCTGTAACTGCGACCTGACAGAAATGGCAAAAATGCTCAAAAGCCACTGTGGAACCGGAGGCTCAGAAAAAGACGGCGAGGTCATCATTCAGGGTGACCACAGGGATAAAATTCTCGCCTTTTTGAAAAAAGAGGGCTACAAGAACGTCAAGAAAAGTGGTGGATAAAAGCTACTCAACTCAAATAACCAACTCCTCCTTCATCCTTTGCAGATGCCTATCTAAAAGTTTGCTGTGCTCTTCTTCCAAAGGATGGTCCGGAAAATTTTGACTCGGAAAAACCTGGTTTCTATTCAGATAGTTGAATTCTGTTTCCGGCAGGGAAACCGTTAACCAGTCTTTAATTTGGTTGAGACTTGCACAAAATGAGATGCTGGTCTCAACATCCGATGTACACTCTCCCGCTATTGTATCCGTCAATTTTTTTGTCACTTCATCCACCGGTACAAAAGCCCTGGTTTGCTCTCCGCTTCCATAAATCACAAACTTTTTCTCCACCAGACTCCTGAAAACCCATGAATTCAGAACGCTGTCCATTCGCATACAGGGATTGTATCCAAACACGTTACCCGCACGTATTATATGGCTTGAGCAGTGGCCATTGAGCAGGGAAAAGTACTTTTCACCCTGGTATTTACTCTCACCGTAAGCATTGTTTGGCGTGGGTTCATCCCCTGCCTCGATATCCTCTCTAAATCCGTACACTGCTGAAGAGCTTAAATAAACAGCCTTTTTAACGGTACCGGTTTCCCGAACCAACCTGGCGAGATTCAGCGACCCCCAACGGTTCACCTGTTCATACTGAAGGTTTTGAAGGTGATTGTAGGGCTGACTAACAAAGGCCGCAAGGTGGACCACGGTGTCAATACCTTTGAGGGCATTTTCGAGGCTATGGGTATCGAGAATATCGCCTCGAATGAACTGGAGATTTTTCACCTTCCCCACTCCCGTGAAAAAGGGCAGACCAGCCCTTGACAGATTGTCGTAAACCCTGATTTCATCAGCCATTCCGAATTTGTCAATTTCCCGGACCAACTGGTATCCAATGTATCCAGATCCACCGGTAATTAGTATTTTCATGCGCTGTTATTTTTGATCCTGCATTCCAGGTATCTCAGAAGTTTCAGAAAAATAGATATCGGGACCCAGGTCGTTTAACCAAGAATCGTTTATCAGGTGTGAAGTCCGCATTCGGTTTTCTTGCTTCCCTCCCATCTGCCGCTTCGACTGTCGCCACATGGATGGGTACAGGGTACGCAGCCAATGCTTTCATAACCGGCCAAATCCAGTGGGTGTTTGGGCAGATCGAAGTGGTTGATGTATAGATAAACATCTTTGGCCGTCCAGTCCAACATTGGGTGCAGTCGTGTAATACCTCGCACATCGGTCTCCACGGCTTGTTTATTTGCCCTGTTGGCTGTTTGGTCGCGCCGGACTCCACTGATCCAGTAGTCTCCGTCTTTCAAATAGTTTTGAAGGGGCTCTACCTTATTTATTCGACAGCACTTGTCCGTATCCGAGGCGTATATAAAAAGTCCTCGTGCATCAATTTGGCCGGCGTAACTACTGTCCGCTCTTAGTTCCACAGGCGTGAAGCACATGAGAGCTGACAGGCGGTCTTTGAATTCATAAGTTTCTGCAAAAAGGAAACCCGTATCAATAAAGAGGATTTCCGTCTGCGGGAAATTTTGGGACACAATGTGGAGAAGCGGTACACTCTGGGTTTGGAAACTGCTGGTCATCAACAACCTCCTGCCTGAGAACCTGCTTTTGTCCACGTATTCAGTAATGAACTGCCTGGTGGATTGTAGCTTAGATTGCAATTCCTGTGGCAAGTTGTCACTATGCATTGTTGTGATGTTTTAAACAAAGGTAGGGATTATAGATTTATTGGTGAAAAAATCCCAATCAGCACCGAAAGATATTGGATAAACAAAAGCTATGCTCCCTTTTTCCAGGTCATTAGAGAGTCATTGTTCAGGATCAATCTATTCCTGATGAAATTTAATTGGATTTTACAGTCTCCATTCAAAACCGACGAACATACCGGATCGCCGTCGATTCATGGTGGTATTGGAGTAGGATTCCCCCCTGTCTGATCCGCGTTCAGTCCATCTTCCATTGACGTAATTGATGCCGGTCAGACGAAGCACCAGCCTCAAATTATCTGTGATTTCGTATTGCGCACCCAGTCCGAGACCAAACGAAATGTATCTATCATCCTCCCGGTAATCTCTCCTCGAGTCCCTGAATTCTTCATAGTTGTCGAAATAGTACCCAAGTGATGGCCTTAGATAAATCTGAAATTCGTTTTGTGGATTGACCACGTATCTGGCAAAGGTGCCAAATCCGTACATGGCCCTGTTGGTGGAAAAGGGTATGCGATCATCGTCTTCGGAATCAATTTTCAATGTTGTCCTTCTGTTGTATGTGCGGTGGTCAAAAAACACCCCCAAATGAGTGGTCTCATTGAATTCATAGCCGAAGTGAAGAACCATTGAAAAAGATGATCTCGTTACACGTGTTCGATTTTCAGGTAGATTGTGCCTTCCGTCGTCTCCTCTCCAACCAAATGGTCGTCGTGACCTGATTGTGAAATAATTGGTGGTAAAACCTAGGTAGTAATTGGGCGCGACGTTTTCATCTTCAATCTTTTCCTTTTCTTGCTGCTGGCTTATAGCATCGGGCGAAGATACTGAAAATAGCAGGGCACTTATGATCAGGATTCTCAGCATAATCTGAATGTTTTAATTGGTAAAGTTAGCAGAATTTTACTCATCGAATAAACCACAAAAAGGATTTTTTCAAACCACGCGGTGAAAAGAACCTCACAAAACTTAATTTTGCAAAAAACAAGGAAATTGAATCGTACCCTCATTGTAATTACGGGACCCACTGCCTCGGGGAAATCCAGACTCGCTATGCGCATGGCTGAAGAGTTTGATTGTGCCATTGTCTGTGCCGACAGTAGGCAATTGTATCGCAGTATGGATATTGGTACGGCAAAACCCACCGCTGAAGACCGCGCGATTATACCCCATTTTATGTTGGATATTATTGATCCAGGTGAGCGCTATTCTGCAGCCCGGTACGAAAAGGAGGCCATGAGCATATTGGAGGCCCTTTTTCAAAAGGAGTCGGAAGTTATTGTCTGCGGTGGAACCGGGTTTTACATCAAGGCATTGCTGGAGGGCCTCGACCCCATTCCAAATGTTCCAAAAGATGTTTTCAATAAACTAAATAAGAGACTGGAAAGGGAAGGTCTCGAGTCCCTCGTGCAAAAGCTCCTGGAGGTTGATCCCGGCCGGGCGGAAGAAATTGATCTTCAGAATCCACGGCGTGTTATTCGCTCCCTGGGTGTTTGGGAATCAACCGGAAAGCCATTCAGTACTTTTAAAAGAGATCGCCCGAAGGAATTACCCTGGAAGGTGGAGAAAATACTGCTGCTACCCGACAGGGATGCGCTTTATACAAAGATTGATAAAAGAGTTGATGAAATGCTGGATGCCGGTCTGGAGGAAGAAGCCCGACATCTGTATGAAAATAGGTTGTTGGAAAAAATTGACACGGTAGGTTATTCCGAGTGGTCGGATTATTTCAAGGGTGCAATAGACCGAGAGACCTGCGTGGAGTTGATAAAGAGAAATACCCGAAGGTACGCCAAGAGGCAATATACCTGGTTTAGGAGGTTGAGTGGATGGAGGAACGTGTTTCATGGGGCCCAATGAGTCATCATCTATCCATGTGGCATCTATGTTTTCTAAAATCCTTAAAGAAAACATTTGAAAACGTAAATTTTACTTATCTTTCGGCTATGGAAAAGAAGTACTACAGGCCTGATAAAGCCCCTCGCAACATCAACCCCTTCACAGATTTTGGCTTCAAAAAGCTGTTCGGAGAGGAAGCCAACAAAGATATTCTCCTGCAGTTTTTGAATGATATTTTAGAAAATGACGTAGGACGGATTGTTGATCTTGAATATTCGAAGAACGAGCACCTCGGCCCCACTGAGTACGATCGCAATGTGGTCTTTGATATCTTTTGCAGAACGGAGAGCGGAAAGAGGATAATCATCGAGATGCAGAAATTCCATCAGGCATTCTTCAAAGAGCGATCTCTTTACTACAGCACTTTTGCCATTCAGGAGCAGGC
>PWJP01000130.1 GCA_003559985.1 Saprospirales bacterium | reverse complement strand
CGTCGAGCTGAACGGGGACAATGGGGCGAAACCACGTTTTGTAGCTCCGCTCATTGACGCGGTCCCTGATCCTGTTGAGGCAGGCATTCCACACTTTGTTTACATCCGTATTCATCTCAGTGGTCAATGTACCCAATTTTCTACAATTTTGTCAGTAAAAAAGCTCGTTTATTCTCATTCCCTTCAGGCGCAATCCTTCCACTCTTCCAAAGTCGCATAATGACTTTGAATTCAGGCTTTTATCCGGAGTGGTGTTCACAGTTTGAGACCTTTGAAAGCAGGGAACTCAGTAGTACAGCCCCTTGTGCCACTCTCTATGTTTTTGTGCTGAATTATTATTCTCCCAAAAGGGGTTCGAAGATAAGTAGATTGATTCAGACGCGAGCTATATTTTTATCGAAAAACTTCCATATCTTTTTGTATGATATTTAACCGGTTATTTTCCAATGGATAGCCGCTGGTTTTTTAATCAACTTTTCCCGACGACGAGATTTTCGCAGTGAATGCATTTTCCTGGTCGGTTTTTCTCAAAAAGAAGGTCAATGCGTCCCAACATGGTTCCGTTTCGACCCACTTGATTGATGAGAACGGGCTTGTCTTTGGCATTTTTTTCAATGACGGGCTCCTGCAAAACAGTTTGGGTGTGACCGCCGATTATGAGGTCGAT
Organism: Saprospirales bacterium; assembly: GCA_003559985.1. Taxonomy (GTDB): domain Bacteria; phylum Bacteroidota; class Bacteroidia; order Chitinophagales; family Saprospiraceae; genus PWJY01. The sequence goes on along the minus strand of PWJP01000130.1, from coordinate 4,381 downwards.
GTCACTGCTGTTGCGGGCTATTACTACATCTGAAACCTTGTCCGTTGCGTATTCAAATCCGAGATGGGACAGACAGATCACAAAGTCGCAGCCCTCATCTTGTTTCAAACGCCCGGCCACATCATTGGCGATGGGAAGTGGGTCCTGGTAGCGGGTGTTGCCGTAAAGTGCGGGAGGAACCAGGCCCTCCAACTCGATGCCGAGGCCCAAAATCCCGATTTTTACAGAACCCTTTTCCAGGATGAGATGCTCTTTGGTCTTGCCCGCAAGTGCACTATCTGAAAAGTCGTAATTGGAGATAACAAAGGGGAATCCGATGTGGGGCCACTGCTTCACCAGCCCGTCAATACCCGCATCAAATTCATGGTTCCCTATGGTGGCGGCATCGTAGCCCATTTTGGTCATGAGCTTAAACTCTATCTCGCCTCCGAACATATTAAAATATGGTGTACCCTGGAGGATGTCGCCTGCATCTAAAAGTAATACGTGCTCATTTTCACTCCGAATCTGATTGACCATTGCGGACCTTCTTGCAAAACCGCCCCGCCCGCTGTTTTCTCCGGAACCGGGAGGGAAAGCCTCAATCCTGCTGTGCAAATCATTGGTGTGTAGTATTGTAACGTAGGTCAGTTCAGGATTGGAGGCGAGTGCTCTGTATGGAAAAAATCCGGTCAATCCAAGACCTGTACCAATGGCTGCTCTTTTTAAAAATCGTCTGCGATCCATGGTCTGAATTTTAGAAAGGGGTCAGTTTTCAACATAATTGATTCGCGGGCCGTCCCCGGGATCGGAAAGGGTGTGACCCCGTTCGCTCTCTCTTTGAAAGTGCTGAATAAATGCGTCCCGGATCAGCACTCCGGTATTGTTTTGCTCGTATTCTGTCAAAAAATAGCAGTTGTCCCCGCCGTCGGCCAGGTAGTCGTTGGTTGCAATGGTGTAAGTGGCCTGCATATCGAGTGCGCCACCGTCAATTGCTATATCAGTGGCGTGACTGTCCGATATGGTAAAACTCAAACCCCTGCTCACCGGCCACCCGCCATTGGCTGCAATAAGATCGCAGAATTGAGCGACGGTTTCACCTGAGATTTCCAGAATGACGAGGTAGTTTTCAAAAGGCATCAATTCGTACATGGTGCCCAGGGTAATCTCGCCCTCCGGCAGGCTGTTGATTCGAAGTCCGCCGAAGTTTTGAACCGCAAAGTGCACCTTTTTACCGCTTTGCTCCTCAGCCAATTCCAACATAATATCCGCTACCAGCCTGTTCATGGGGCCATCTGGTTGCTCTAGGGGTAGAGCCGTTTCCGTAATTCCGATCACCTCACTCATTTGGGCTTCCATCTCAATGCGGTAGGGTTCGATCAGCGCCAACATTGCGGTGTCTTTGTCCGGGTGGTTCGCCTCTTCGACGGTTTGGTTGGCACTGTCAACTGTGGCCAGATGCTGCACACGGGTACAGCCGGTGACCAGCAGAATTAATATTGCCAGCGTAAGGGAGGAAATATGTCGTCGGGCGATCATACCGGATGTTATTTTACATGAGCACGGAGGCCTCTCTTCGTATTGCCTTTTGCGCGGTTTCCAGGGGCTTTTCCTCCATCTCATCAAAGTTTTCCATCAGCATTTCAGACAGTTTGTCGGCCGGCTCTCTTTTGTCCAACTCCGCAGCGCATGCCGTGATGGTGGTGATGAGGTGCTGGCGCGTGTATTTGATGATGTTCCAGAGATTGTCAGATACGTACACCTGCTGTGAGATATTGTGGTCAAATTCCTGCTGAATGGCAATAAGCAGCGCCATGTGGAAATCCTCGACTGTCATCCCAGGGGATTTGATTCGCAGGATGAGGTTGCCGGGACTTATTCGCTCACAGAGAAGAGCCAGGCGCTCATATGCCTGAAATTTGAGGGGAATGGTCGTTTTTCGGTTGTCGTTTTTGACCTCCAACAACTTCATCTGGTACTGCTTGTCCAGAAAGTTTTTCAAAATCGTATATGCGGTCGCAAATACTACCGCTGCGGGCAGTGTCAACTTAACTATTGTCAGTAAAATACTCAATGGATCCATGGTGTAAAGGTATATATTTTGACTGATTTGGGAAGATTTGCAGGTAAACTTATCCAATAAATCTGCCGGGATTCTCAATCTCTTTTTTGATAAAAAATATCCATGTCGCTTAGAATGGCGGATGTATGCTGAACTAAATGATCCCTCGCTTTGAAATATTGTATCTTGCAGGGTCAGTTTAGTTCGGGTATTGAACTTTTAGATTTGTGTTGGTATTACTACCTTTGTAGAAAAGAGTTAAAAATTATGGCTGAGATCAAACAAAAGGAGGCTCCCATCAAGCTCACTCAAGGTGCTCTGGAACAATTGCGCGCCATTCGCGATGAACAGGGAATTCCCGAAGACCACGGATTGCGCGTTGGTGTCAAGGGTGGTGGTTGCTCCGGATTTAGTTATATACTTGGTTTTGATGAGGTGAAGGATAACGACCAGGTCTTTGAGCTGGGTGGTATGAAGGTGATTATGCAAAAATCTCACGGGCTCTATCTGCTCGGAATGGAAATAGACTTTGTGGATGGACTCAACAACCGCGGATTTAGTTTTAATAATCCCAATGCCAGCGACACCTGTGGATGCGGCACCTCATTTTCATCGTAATCTGTAAAAGAATTTAACAGGTGGGGAGGAATATGACAATGCACATGAATTAATTTGTGCATTGCCATGTTCCCTGCGTAATAATTTTTCCCAACTCTTACATATTGGCAATAATTTCAGAGCCAAATTCAGAGCATTTGAGTGTGGTTGCTCCATCCATTAATCGCTCGAAGTCATAGGTCACCCGCTTTTTAGAAATGGCTCCCTCGATGCCTTTGACTATGAGGTTTCCGGCCTCTTTCCAGCCCATGTATTCGAGCATCATCACTCCCGAAAGAATTACAGAGGACGGATTCACTTTGTCCTGTCCGGTGTATTTTGGCGCTGTTCCGTGGGTGGCTTCAAAAATGGCATTGCCCGTGGTGTAATTAATATTGGCGCCCGGGGCGATACCAATACCTCCAACCATGGCAGCGAGGGCGTCGGAAACATAGTCTCCATTTAGATTGAGCGTTGCAATGACGTCGTATTCAGCAGGGCGGAGCAGGATTTGCTGAAGAAATGCGTCTGCAATCGAGTCCTTGACTATGATTTTTCCTGCTTTTTCGGCCTCCGTCTGAGCCTTATTGGCTGCTTCCTTTCCCTCTTTTTCAACTATTCGGTCGTACTGAGCCCAGGTGAAAACCCGGTCTCCAAATTCGCGTTCTGCGAGTTCATAGCCCCAGGCCTTAAATTGCCCCTCGGTAAATTTCATGATATTGCCCTTGTGGACGAGGGTGACGCTTTTGCGGTCGTTTTCGAGGGCGTAATTTATGGCTGCGCGCACAAGTCGCTCCGTCCCTTCGATGGAAACGGGTTTGATACCTATCGAAGATGTTTTTGGGAAGCGAATTTGATTCACACCCATTTCCTCCATGAGAAACTTTTTCACCTTGTCGGCCTCGGGAGTGCCCTGGTTATATTCTATTCCGGCGTAGATATCCTCCGTATTTTCCCTGAAGACGACCATGTCCACCTTGCCGGGTTCCTTAACCGGTGAGGGTACTCCCTGGAACCAGCGTACAGGCCGGACACAAGCGTAGAGATCCATTTTTTGACGAAGAGCCACATTTAGCGAGCGGATACCGCCTCCAACGGGGGTTGTCAGAGGTCCCTTGATGGCCACACTGTATTCCTGAATGGCCTCCAGTGTTTCGTCCGGCAGCCAGTTTCCCGTTTTGTTGTGCGCTTTTTCACCAGCCAGAATTTCCTTCCAGTGAATTTTCCTCCGGCCTCCATAGGCTTTTTCCACAGCTGCATCCAATACCCGCTCTGCTGCTGCCCAAATATCGGGGCCAATACCATCTCCTTCTATAAAGGGGATAACGGGGTTGTCCGGCACTTTTAGGCTGCCATCCTGTCCAATTGTGATCTTATCTTCGGCCATTTTTACTATTTTTTATGCGACGCAAAAATAGACAAATTTCAGCCATATTTCACCTGAATATGTAATGATTTGCACTTGCATTTGCCTGTAATTCACAAAGGCTATGCAGCGGATTGGAAACCAGTGCTTTGTGGGATGTGTTGGGAGATGCTATATAACTATTTTGCTGAAAGCCGGAGTAAACTTACTTTCTGAGGTGTTTTTGCCACTCAAGAATTTTTGTCTGTGGAATTAAGCAATAAAAACCTGCGTGCTTCATTACCTTTGTACCTTTGATTTAGTAATAAAAAACATCTTAAAATGAGTGATCAGAAGAAACAACCCAACAAGTTGAACATAGAATTGCCGGAGGACGT
>PWJP01000242.1 GCA_003559985.1 Saprospirales bacterium | reverse complement strand
TATAATTTGCCGTAAATTTACGTTGTTAATTACTAAAAAACATAAGAATGAATCCACTTTACCGATTTTTGACAATTTCTGCCCTGTTCGGGTACGTAATATTTTTTCAGGCATGCTCTACCCCGGCGACCATTCCCACCACGGAAGCTTTCAGTCCCGGAGAGCTTTTTAAAGCTGATATAGAATACCTGGCATCCGATGAACTTGAAGGCAGAGAAACCGGCACTGAAGGAGAGCTACTCGCTGCAGCTTACATTTCTGATCGTTTTGAAGCCATCGGGCTCGAGCCCGGAGGGGATATGGGAACTTTTTACCAGAAGTTTGAAGGCAATCAACTACCTCACCCCCATGCCAGACCGGAGGAAGGTGAAACCATAGAAGGCGTAAATGTAATCGGCTACATTGATCACGAGGCAGAATACACGGTGGTCATTGGAGCCCACTACGACCATCTGGGTTGGGGAGGACACGGCTCACTCCACCGGGGTGATTCAGCCATCCATCCCGGAGCTGACGACAATGCCAGTGGTGTAGCAATGATTTTATACCTGGCAGACCGCTTGAAAAATGCCCACACAGCAACTAATTATCTTTTCATAGCTTTTTCAGGAGAGGAAAAGGGCCTTTGGGGCTCCGGTTACTGGACAAAAAACCCGACAGTAGTCAGCAGTCTGGACGAAATTTCCTACATGCTGAATTTTGACATGGTCGGCAGGCTTAATGAAGACAGAAATCTTATGATTAACGGTACAGGGACTTCCCCTATTTGGGAGAGAAGGTTGGAACGCGCCAATCGCGCCAACCTAAACCTGGAATTCTCGCAATCGGGTATCGGTGGTTCCGATCACACCTCCTATTATCTCAAGGAAATACCGGCCATTCACTTCTTTACCGGACTTCACGACGACTACCACCGACCGGCTGACACGCCAGACAAAATTAATTACAACGGTATGTTGGAAATAGGGTCAATGGCCTTTAACCTCATTGGTGAATTGCAGGGCGATGGCAAATTGATGTTCTCAGAAACCGTACAGGAAGAATCGCGATCCGCTCCAAGGTACACAGTGAGCCTCGGTATCCTTCCAGATTATATGTACAGCGGTGGTGGGCTCAAGCTCGAAGGCGTCACTTCAGATCGTCCCGCAGAAAAAGCCGGCTTGCAAAGAGGGGATGTTATTACGCGCCTTGGTGACTTTAAAATTGAGACCATTTACGATTATATGGAGGCCCTGGGTGATTTTAAATCCGGAGACAAGGCCGAGATAGAGTACAAAAGAGATGGAGAAAACCACACAGCAACGGTGCAGTTTTGACAGGAGGATGAAAAATTTTCCGGTCACTTTAAATCCATTTCATTACTCAGCCAACAAAGCCCAGCCCGAATGTCCCATTTAAAAACTGAAACCGAATACCGGGAGGCGATTCGCTTTTTGTACAGCAAGTTGCCCATGTTTCAACGGGTGGGGCCCAAAGCCTTCAAAACAAACCTGGACAACATCCATGAACTGACAGAAGCACTCGACAGACCGGAGCGCAAGTTTAAATCCATTCACATAGCAGGGACCAATGGCAAAGGCTCGGTGGCTCACATCACCGCTGCCATTTTTCAATCTGCAGGATACAACGCAGGACTTTACACCTCACCACATTACCTGGACTTCAGGGAGCGGATTAAAATCAACGGACAACCGGTTTCAAAAGAATTTGTGTGTGAGTTTGTCAATCGTATCAGGGAACTCACCCTCAGGCTAAAACCCTCATTTTTTGAAATAAGCGTAGCCATGGCCTTCGACTATTTCAGCAGGTCAGATATAGATATTGCGATAATCGAAACAGGTCTGGGCGGGCGACTTGACTCCACAAATATTGTTTTACCTGAAATTTCAGTGATTACCAACATTGGCTTTGATCACACCAACTTCCTGGGGGACACCCTTCCCAAAATTGCTGCTGAAAAAGCGGGTATCATAAAGTGGGGAAAACCCGTGATCATTGGAAAAATTCAGGCAGAGACCAAACCGGTATTCGAGAAAATTGCCGGAGAGAAAAACGCACCGCTGATTTTTGCAGAAGACCATCTCAGAACGGAATGCCAAAAAAAGTCCCTGGAAGAAAGTTGCATTGACGTCTGGATAAATGGTGAGAAGTGGCTTGAGCAAAAAACAACAGATCTAACTGGGAGCTGGCATGCCGAAAACATAAACACCGCCCTTGCTACCGTTTTGGAACTTAGAAAAAACGATTGGAAAATAACTGACCGGCAGGTGGAAGATGGGCTGAGTTCTGTCCGGGGGAAAACCAATTTTTACGGTCGAATGCAAATCCTGCGCAAAAACCCGGTGGTACTGGCCGACAGCGCTCATAATGTCGATGGAATGCGAATGCTAATGGATGAACTCAGACACATCGATCACCGCAAGCTTCACATTGTAACCGGTCTGGTGAATGACAAAGATCCCGGTGGTTTGCTGAGCCTCTTTCCCAAAAGTGCTTCTTTCTATTTTGCCAAAGCCGATATACCACGCGGAATGCCAGCTGAAGAACTTCAAATACACGCCAATAAATTTCAGTTGATGGGGGAAGTCTTTTCTACAGTAAAAGACGCCTGTCTCGCTGCAATTGACAGTGCCAAGCGCGAAGAACTGGTGTTGGTCTGCGGGAGTATTTTCACCGTGGCAGAGGCCATAGAAACCCTGCAAGAGAGAGCAAAATAAATTGGCAGTCAATAATCAAAGATAATATTTTCATATGGAGTAAAATCGCTGACTAAATCGCACTGATATGGTATTAATAGACCAATTTTTATTGGGTCCACCCACAAAATACCTGAGACGTTTTTGGCAATTAATGCTTCAAATACCATCGAGGGTCTTAAATTTGGGCCGGTTTTCAGACCTTTTTACGGCTCGGCTGTTATACAATGAGGTTCCAAACCAAACAAAATCAACTTACCAGGGGTGCTAAGCAAGATCAAAAAACCTATCAAGTCAGAACTCGCCGAATTTGAAAATCGGTTCAGGGAGAGTATGAGAAGTCGCGTCCCACTCCTGGACCGCATAACCTATTACATCGTAAAGCGAAAAGGCAAACAGCTCCGTCCGATGTTTGTCTTTCTCTGTTCAGCCATAGCGGGAAAAATCAATGATCGCAGCTACATTGCTGCTGCCATGGTCGAACTGCTGCACACCGCCTCCCTTGTTCACGACGATGTTGTTGATGACAGCATGAAGCGCAGAGGCCTTTTTTCCATCAATGCGCTATGGAAGAACAAAATTGCCGTACTGGTCGGCGACTACCTGTTGTCAAGAGGTCTGCTAATCGCCCTGAAAAACCAGGAATACGACCAACTTCAAATTCTCTCGGAGGCAGTGCAAAACATGAGCGAGGGAGAACTACTCCAAATAGAAAAAGCCAGAAGACTGGACATCAGCGAGGAGGTGTACTTTGATATCATCCGCCAAAAAACAGCGTCCCTTATTGCCGCTGCTTGTAAAGCCGGAGCTGCCGCCGCCGGAGCTTCAGAGGAAAACATAGAGCGGATGCGATTTTTTGGAGAAAAAATTGGGATTGCCTTTCAAATCAAGGACGATCTATTCGATTACGGAGAGGATACAATTGGCAAGCCAACCGGGATAGATATCAAGGAAAAGAAAATGACCCTGCCACTAATCTACACCCTCAACAAAGTGGACAAAAAAACCAAAAAGCGGATCATCCGGGTAGTAAAGCATTATGGAAGTGACAGGAAAAAAGTCAATGAGGTAATCGATCTCGTGACAGAGAACGGAGGACTGGATTATGCCCGTGAAATAATGCTGCAATACCGGGCAGAGGCACTTGAGCTGCTACACACCTTTCCCGAAAGCACCTACCGCGAATCTTTAGAAACCCTGGTTATGTTTGTAACCGAGCGGAAGAAATAAACCCAAAGGGCCTCTACCCCATTCGTTGAAAATTTCACGGTTTTTTCTTGAAAACAACTCGCTAATGGAGTTCCTCTATGATGTGAATACAAAGGCCACCTCAGAACCATAAAGACCCAATGAGCCATGGCATTTGGTTCTGTCGGATTTCAATAAGAAAAACTACTGGTAAATAAAGTCCCGGACAAGGGATGGGCTCCTTACTTGAGCAAGTCAGCCATCGTTTTGCCAATATGAGCGGGAGATTCCACCACATTTATGCCGCATTCACGCATGATAGCCATTTTGTCCTCGGCTGTATCGTCTTTCCCTCCAATAATAGCTCCGGCATGTCCCATGGTTCTTCCTTTGGGTGCGGTTTGTCCAGCGATAAAACCAACTACGGGCTTGGTGCCGTTTGCTTTCACCCAGTGGGCTGCATTGGCTTCCATGTTACCACCAATCTCACCAATCATGATGATGCCCGCGGTCTCATCGTCGTTCATCAGCAATTCAATGGCATCCCTTGTGGTGGTTCCAACGACAGGGTCACCACCAATTCCAATACAAGTAGATTGACCCAAACCTGCTTTGGTCACCTGATCCACCGCTTCATAGGTCAATGTACCGGACCTGGAAACAATCCCCACATTGCCACGCTTGTGAATAAAGCCCGGCATAATTCCAACTTTTGCCTCACCCGGAGTGATTACACCCGGACAATTTGGGCCCACAAGCCTGCAATCCTTATTGGCAATATACGAAGAGGCTTTAAGCATGTCCTGCACAGGAATACCCTCCGTAATACACACAATGACTTTAATGCCCGCTTCAGCAGCTTCCATAATGGCATCGGCCGCAAAAGGAGGCGGCACAAAAATCACGGAGGTATCAGCACCCTCTTTCTCAACTGCCTCAGAAACTGTATTGAAAACCGGCTTTCCAAGATGCTCTTTTCCTCCTTTTCCAGGTGTAACACCACCTACCACAGGAGTTCCGTATTCAATCATCTGTTCGGCGTGAAAAGATCCTTCCTTTCCAGTAAAACCCTGGACAATAACTCTCGAATTCTTATTAACTAATACTGACATATCGCGTTCTGTATTTTCCTAAATGAAGCCGTGAAGTTCTGAATTATTTTCTTTTGATCACAAAAACATCTTCATTTTCTTTTGACATAAAATAC
>PWJP01000263.1 GCA_003559985.1 Saprospirales bacterium | reverse complement strand
CTGGGAAATGTGACCATAACTGAAGAGCGAAGAGAAGAATTGGCCTTTAGTCCCCCCTACATGAACAACATCGCCTCCTTAATTTCCCATGCGAGCAGGCCCGAATTGCATGATTTTTCCGAGATACCCAAATTGTTTTACGGGATGGGGGCCCTGGCTTTTGAGGGCACCCTGCACGAGCAGCGACTTAGAAACATCATTGACGATTACTTCCCCGAGTCCTGGATAGAAATGGCCCATTCCAACGACGAAATTATCGACAGTGTGGCTGCAGGCGACAGATGGTTTGCCTACATCGACCTGTACAACTACCAGCGAGCCGCAAATAGAGGGCTGCCCTTACAACGACATCCGGTGGCCGATGAAACCGGTGAGCAATTTGGTTACATCATGCCCCTAAACAGCACCTGGGAAACCCCGGTGCGGGCGTATTTTGAACAGGATGAAGGATTGACAAACAGCGCCTTCTACAAAGACCTGATGCGGGAACACCTGGGACGCGAACTGGCGGATGTGCTTTTAGGGAGTTAATAGTTCGGAAATGGCGGATAGGTATTGAATAAATTCGGATGTAGGGACGCAATGCATTGCGTCACTAATACCCAAATCCGGGTTTAGGACCATTATCTGTAGATACACACGGCCGTGCGTATTGTAAACCATCAATCATATATGCGGAATCCGTAAATTCGCAATGCCTTGCGTCCTTAATACTACCCCTCCCCCTTCATAATGCGAAAATCCTCTTCGCAGCGGTCCGGTTTTTTGGTAAAAAGGCTGACTAACACGGTGGCGATTAGGCCTGCTGCAAAACCGGGAATGAGTTCGTAAAGGGTGAGGCTGTCTGCAAGCCGCCAAATGATGGTGACCGCTGCTCCGGTCAGCATACCGGCAATTATTCCCGGGCCCGTGGTTCTTCGCCAGTAAAGTGCCAGGATGGAGGTGGGCCCCAGCGCAGCACCGAGTCCCGCCCAGGCAAAGAGCACCAACCAGTACACCAGGTCTTCTGCCATAAATCCGGCCAGTAGGGCAAGTCCGACCAATACCAAAACAATGACCCGGCTGGCCCTGACGAGAAATTTTTGGGACAAGCTTTTTCCACGCGCGTATATTTTTTCGTAAAAATCACGTACCACGCTGGAGGCCGCAACCAGCAATTGCGAATCCGCAGAGGACATAATGGCGGCAAAAACGGCAGCAATTACCAAACCGAAGAAAAAGGCCGGCAGGTAAGTTTGAGCGAGCAGGGGAAACAGGTTTTCGGTATCCCCGCCGGGCAGCATGGCGACCTCTGGAAACACCACCCGGCCCACCAAGCCGGCGAAAAGTGCTCCCCAGGCCATCATAATATTCCAAAAAGTGCCCACTAAACAGGCCATTTTCAATTGTTTTTCGTCGTCAATACTCAGGTAGCGGGAAATGATGTGCGGATTGCCCGGAGAACCGAGACCAATGCCCAGACTGCCAATGGCGGCCCCAATCGTCAGTGCATAGGGATCTACCAACAAGGGGTCCAGTTCTCTTAATTGGTCCACCACCAACGTCCAACCTCCCGTATCCCAAATGGCGATGGCAGGAAGTGCTACCAGAGCTAGTATCATCAGGATGGCCTGAACCATATCGGTCAGACTCACCGCCAAAAACCCACCCACCATGGTGTAGAGCAGTACGATGATGGCAGTAATTAATATGCCCGTATTGGGTTCCAGTCCAAAACCCGCTGCAAAGGTCTTCCCTCCTGCCACAAACTGGGCAGAAACATAGCCCACCATGAAAATCAGGATTACCAATACGAGAACCAATCTCAGGGCCACCGCATGTTTGGTGAAACGCTCCGCAAAAAAATCGGGAACGGTAATGCAATCTCTCACTTCGGAATATCTTCTCAAACGCCTAGCGTAGTACAAAAACAGGAAAATTTCCACGACGATGTAGCCCACTACCGCCCAAACTGCGCTTGCTCCCGAACTGTAGGCCATTCCCGTGACTCCGAGTAGCAGCCAGGCCGATCTGCCCTATACCACGGCCGACAGCGCCATTACAAAGCGGTTTATTTTTCGGCCGCCGATGAAGTAGTTGCTAATTCCCTGCGACGAAAACCGGGAGGCATAGATACCGATGCCGATTATGCCGGCCAGGTAGAGCAAGAACCCAAACAGGGCCCAACCACTCACTCCATTTTGCAACTCCAGAGCAGGTTCCATTACTTATCCCCCGATTTTTTCACCAAAAGAATAGCCAGCAGCATCAATAAAGCCGGTAGTACAAACATCGCAAAGGCAATTCCACTCATGGTTTGAGCATTTTTTTCAGAGCTAAGGTAGGAATTTGGTTTTGATTGGTAAAAGGACGTGCGGGAGCTGATTTTTTAACAGCCATAATCTACGGACTGCTCGTGATAAATTTTGGAATTGATAAAGAGGTAAAACCCCTGAAATTGCTTATTTTTGCAGGAAACAGAAAAGGCACATAAAATGGCATGGATAGCAGTTGAGAAAGCCCGGTTTTTCGGATACCACGGATTTTACAGGGAAGAGGCAATGCTCGGCAATGAGTTCAGTGTGAGTGTATTTGCCGAGGTGGACCTCTCCGAGCCCGGAGATCAATTGCAAAACACTCTGAACTACGAATTGCTCTACAGCTACTGCGTGGAGGTAATGAAGGGCGAACGCAGGGAATTGATAGAGACGCTGGCCATTGATATTTGCAAAAGGGTAAAGGGCAACCACCGCGATGTGCTTCGGGTCCGCGTCAGGGTGGAAAAGTGCAACCCCCCGCTCTGTGGGCCAGTGGACAAAACCTGGACTGAATTTGAAATGTGATGGCCGGGATATTGAAATATAACATGGATTTCCCGATAGATAGCCGCTGATCGTTTATAACTGTTATTCTAAAATCACCGACTCCCGGTTGCTTTTTTTTCCGCTTTCCATTCACAAGTGAAAAGGCAATTCAAAAAAATGGATGATCCAATCAGCAGGAATGGCAAAACCGGAAGCATAAATCTGGAGGCGTTGAGGGGTCCGGTTGCAAATGCCACGTAGATGGGTAAAAACAAGATCAGAGCAAGTTGGTAAGCCGGTAGCCTTTTTACCAACAAAATCCCCAACCAGGAAAAGAAAATCACCGTATTGAACAGGAATGTAACAAAGAGTAAAAAAGTGAGAAAACCCGGCCCCTTTAGCAAATGATTCAAAGCCGCACCAATGCCTTCCTCATTGAGCTTGTACAGCAGTCCCTCCTCCGTTTCACCTTCTATACCGGCAAAGTTGTAAAGATCAAATCTACCCGGGTCAAAGAATCCCCTCATCGCTCCCCTGAAGTGCCACCAACCATAAGCTATCAAATGATTACTGAGAATATCCGTTGACTGTTTTCTCAAAAAGACTTGTTTTTCCTCGAAAGTCTCAAAATCTTCCACCCCGGTATAAATTTCTCTCAGCACGCTGTCTGCCACTTCCACTCCATAAGTCGATCGCAGAAAAAAGTTGGTGTTGTAATCCACCAAATTGATGTTTTGTATCGATGAAAAATGGCGGTAGCCTGTCTGCTGTTCATTCCATCCGCTGTATGCAATTACTGTCACCAGGGGGATGACTGCCCAAAGACCTCCAATTGCAGTCCGCTCCCTGACCGCCCTCCACAAAAAGAAACCGGCAAAAAGCACGGAGAGCGGGTAGGCGACCGGTTTGGTAAGCATAGCCAGTACAAGTGTCAGTGCAGCCAGGCCAACAAACCCGGACTTTCCACTGCTGAAGTATTTGCTGATGCAAAAAACAAGTAGCAAGAACCAGGTTTGCAAAAGCAACTCACTCATGAGGACATTGGCGTAGATAAATTGTGTGATGTTGATGAGAGAGAGCCCCAGGGCAATTGCAATTCCCCCCACCTTCCATTCCCGCATGAGGCGAACCATCACGTAAATATTAAAAAGACTGAGCAGGTTTTGGAAAATGAGCAAGATGAATACCGGAGCACCCAACCACATAAATAATCCGGCAAAAAGCGGGTAAACCGGGGGTCTCTTAGTCAGGTAGAGCGGGTCGCAATTCCCCTCGATCAAGGGGACTGAACAGCGGGACCCATATTGAAATAAATTCTCAGCCTGCACCAGGTATTCCACAGAATCCGCCATCTGAATATTTCCTGAGAAAATGGCGAAAACCAGTGCAGTGAAATGCAGTACACCAATCAGTGTAAACAACCGTATTTCATGAGTCTTCATCTGATATTTTTTTCTCCAACCGACCCTGTAGGAATCCTCCCGGGAATGACCGAAACCGAATTCATTTTATTCAAAAATGGTGGTGAAAATCCTAATCGGTTTTGCAACCTTTTTCAGGGTAAAAGTAGGCTTTTTTTCAACAGGGGGCCAAATGAATAAAGAGAGTGCTATGATAAGCCGGGAAAAACAACCCCCTTTCAAAGGGAAGGCCAGGCTGATCCACAACGTATTTTGCTAAATTCCTCAAAACGGCAAACTGGACTGCTTACAATTGACATAAAATGTGCAACTTGCGGTCCGGTAAATAACGGATCCGCTGCTTATGAAACTTTCAGTCTTAGATTTAAGCATTGTCATTGCTTTCTTTGGGATCACCGTGGTAATCGGCGTACTCACAGCCAAAAAGGCGGGCAAGGGATTTAACGAGTACTTTCTCTCCGGCAGGGACATGCCGTGGTGGCTGTTGGGTATTTCCATGGTGGCCACTACTTTCTCGGCCGATACCCCCAATCTGGTCACCAATATCGTCCGTCAAAACGGGGTGGCAGGGAATTGGGTCTGGTGGGCTTTCCTTCTCACCGGCATGCTTACGGTTTTTGTATATGCAAAACTCTGGAGGCGCTCCGGAATAGACACCGACCTCGGTTTTTACGAATTGCGCTACGGGGGCAAGGGGGCGGCCTTTCTAAGGGGATTTCGCGCACTTTACCTCGGTATCATTTTTAACATACTCGTCCTGGCCTCCGTATTGTTGGCGGGCATAAAAATCAGCGCCACCATGCTGGGAATGGGCGCGGTGGAAACGGTCATTATTGTTTCTGCCATAACGCTTTTTTACACCGTGCTAGGGGGACTCAGATCCGTCATTCTCACCGACCT
>PWJP01000277.1 GCA_003559985.1 Saprospirales bacterium | reverse complement strand
GCACCGTTGCCATTTTTAGCGAGGCAGACAGGAAAATGCCTTATGTAAGACAGGCTGATGAAGCCATTTGCATTGGACCACCTCAGAGTTCAGACTCCTACCTGAGTATCGACAAAATAATCGAAGCGGCATTGGAGTGTGAGGCCGATGCCATCCATCCGGGTTACGGCTTTTTGAGTGAGAACGGTCTTTTTTCCGATGCGGTAAAAGAGGCGGGTCTGACTTTCATTGGACCTTCCGGGCAAACCATAGATATGATGGGAGACAAACTGGCTGCCAGAAAAATAGCGACCAGAGCGGGCGTCCCTCTCGTACCGGGAACGGAATCGGCAGTAACGGATACCCAGGTGGCACTGGACTTTGCCAGGGAAATAGGATTTCCGGTTATCATCAAAGCAGCCGCCGGAGGAGGGGGTAAGGGCATGCGGATAGTTCGCGATGAAAAGGACTTCACCAGTCAAATGGACAGGGCTACCAGCGAAGCACTCAACGCCTTTGGAAACGGGGCGGTATTCGTGGAAAAATACATCGGAAACCCCAAGCACATTGAAATACAGATACTGGCAGATCGACACGGAAATGCGGTTAGTCTCCTGGAGAGGGAGTGTTCCATACAGCGGCGCCACCAAAAGGTGATCGAGGAAGCGCCTAGTGCTGTGGTTGACAAGGAATTGAGAAAGGACATGGGTGCCGATGCCGTAAGACTGGCTGAATTTTGCAAGTACGAAAGTGCGGGCACGGTTGAGTTCATCATGGATGAAAACCGCAATTACTATTTTTTGGAAATGAACACCCGGCTGCAGGTTGAACATCCTGTGACAGAATTGGTGACCAATACCGACCTGGTGGCCTGGCAAATCCGGATTGCGAGAGGCGAAAAAATAAACTTCAGCCAACATCAGGTTGAGGCCAATGGTCACGCGCTGGAACTCAGGGTCTATGCCGAGGATCCATACAACGACTTTTTGCCATCCACGGGTCATCTGGAGGATTACCAACCCCCTTCCGGACAGCACATAAGGGTGGATGACGGTTACGAGCGGGGATTGGATGTGCCTATTTACTACGACCCCATGCTTTCAAAATTGATAGTCTGGGGAAAAAACAGAGATGAAGCCATCGCCAGAATGCTGCACGCCATTGACCACTATCTGGTAGAAGGAGTGGAAACTACCCTTTCATTCGGAAAATTTGCCATCGACCACGAAGCCTTCCGCAACGGCAGTTTTACCACCCGCTTTGTGGAGCAGTATTTTAAGCTGGATGAGCTGCGACAAGCCGATGAAAAAAGGGCCTTCGGAGCTGGCTTAATAGCACTCAATCACTACAAAAAATCGATAAAAACATACAGGCCGGTAATCAGGGAAAAATAAAGCCCCGGGGACTATCGTTTCGGTCCCTTTGATTTCATATAATCATTGCAATAACTAAATCCAACACTTAATGAAGCCAATTAAATTGCAGGTCTCTTCTGAAATTGCCCCATTGAGAGGCGTGATCATTCACCGCCCGGAAATCGGGATTTCAAGAATCAGTCCCAAAAAGGCCAAAGACCTGCTTTTTGACGACATTGTTTATTTGCCAAAAATGCAACAGGAGCACGATGTATTTGCCGATGTTTTGCGCTTTTTTACGGGTGAAGAAAATGTTTTTCTCGTGGAAGACCTTCTGCGGGAAGCACTTGAAAGCCGGAATCAGAGCGTTGAAAAATTCGTAAAAACCGTGCTGGAGTACGAGGAGGCTCCAAATTATTTTTTGCCGATGCTGATGGAGCTGAATCTGAAGGAGTTGGCAGAAACTCTGATATCCGGGTATCACATTAAACGGGAGCGATATCTTTTTGATCCCATCCCCAATTTTATTTTCACCCGCGATATAGCGGTGACCATCAACAGGCATGTACTCATTACCAAAGCGGCACGAGCAGCCAGATTCAGGGAAAACTTACTCACCCGTTTTATTTTTAAACACCATCCTGGATTCAAACACCTCAACAGGGAGGATCGTATCATCAATCTCAATATACCCGATGAGTTCCCTCCTTCACCTGAAGGCGAACCCGTGTCCATAGAAGGCGGTGATGTGATGGTAATCAATGAAAACTACTTATTGATTGGAAATAGCGAGCGAACTACCGAATACTCTATTGAGTCTTTAAAAAATGTACTTTTTGAAAAAGGGGTGATCGACAATGTGGTGCAGATTAATATTCCTTTCGAACGCTCATATATGCACATTGATACCCTTTTTACACAGGTGGATAAAAATTGCCTCGTGGGATTCAAACCCATAATTCAGGACGGCAAGCGGTCAAGCGTCAAGGTGCACCGGAAAAGCGGTAAAATTGCAGAATACCACAATGTGGTGGAATTTTTTCAAAAAGAAATATCTCCGGACCTTCAATTCATCCCGGCGGGCATGGGGCAATCTCCATTTCAGGAGCGCGAACAGTGGACAGACGGCTGCAATTTGGTCGCCGTCAGACCGGGTGTTGCAATCACCTACGAGCGAAACCCCCTGACGGAAAAAGCGTTTAGGGAGCACGGTTATGAGATCATGCATGCCGATGAGCTGCTGAGAAAGGCCAAAGAGGGACTCAAACCGGAGGACGTCAAAAAAACCATTATCACCATAGATTCGGGTGAGTTATCAAGAGCCAGAGGTGGTTCGCATTGTATGACCTGCCCGCTCTTAAGAGAATAAAATTATGTTCACACACGAGACGAAAAAACGGGTCAGATACGGAGAAACAGACAGAATGGGACTGCTTTACTACGGGAATTACGCCCAGTACTATGAGATTGGCAGGGTAGAAATGATTCGCAGCCTCGGCCTCACTTACAAGGATATTGAGGACAAATTGGGTGTTTTGATGCCCGTGGTGACCCTGTACAGCAGATTTATCAAACCAGCCTACTACGACGAGGAGTTGCGGATTAAGACCACCATTTCCGAATTCCCGATGCGGACCATTGTGTTTCACACCGAAATTCTCAGGGCGAACGGAGAACTAATAAACAAAGGAGAGGTTAAACTTGTATTCGTAAGCGCAGAGAATTTCAAACGGGTAGATACGCCGGTTGAGATTCGCAATAAACTCAAGCCGTGGTTTGAAAAAGTGGATTGAAAGCTTGTTGGAAAAATACCGTGTGTATGGGCGCATACGGCTGACGATTATTAGGGCAAAAAATACCAGCCTGCCTTTTTTCGACGGAGTGCCCATATACGATGTGCTTTTTTTTATCCATCGTGAGATCAAGCGGGACGACATTATAACCCGTGCCAATTCGATGGCCTACAGTTTTTTTCTCGCTCTGTTCCCATTTCTCCTGGTGCTTTTATCCATCATTTATTATCTCCCTCTGGATTTTGATATAGATTCCTACATAGAGACCCTCCCGGAAGTGGTTCCCGAGGAGGCGCGAGACATGATTAGACAGACGTTGTTTGATGTATTGGAGGTGCCTCGGGGAGGCCTGCTTTCAATCGGTTTTGTACTTGCGCTTTTCTTTTCGTCAAACGGGATGAAAACCATGATGAAGGGGTTTGACAAGGCCCACGAGGATGCTTTCGTTACCCGCCCTTTCCTCAAAACTCAAATGATGGCCATATTTTTGACGCTGCTGATGGGCTTTTTGTTTCTGTCTTCTCTGGTACTGATCGTTTTTGGAAACCTGCTGATCGACCTGATTTTTGCCGAGTGGATAGGATATGGCTACCAGATTATGATCCGGGTATTGAAATGGGTAGGTGTACTGGTTCTGTATTTCGGTTGCATCTCTACAATTTACTACTTTGGCCCCTCCTTAAAAACCCGATTCCGGTTTTTCTCTCCGGGTGCAGCCATGGCGACAGGTCTGAGTTTGTTCACCTCCTTGTTATTCTCGCTCTATGTGGACAATTTTGCGCAGTACTCTGAAATTTACGGCTCCATCGGTGCATTTCTGATCATCCTTATATGGCTGCAACTAAACTGCATGATATTGCTCCTTGGATTTGAGCTAAACGCCAGCATCCGGGTAAACAAACTGAAGACGGAGGATATGAAAAATCCGAAAGAAGATTAATAGTTGTACTGCTTCAAAATGGAGCTAAACATTCGAATGCCCGTTTCTATCAATTCATCTGGAAAGTCGTAATCGGGATTGTGAAGATCTGGCGTATCCTCTCCGGCTCCCAGGCCAAACATGGCTCCCCTGTACTTGCTAGACAATCGCCCAAAATCCTCACCCCACCTAAATGGCCGGTCCACCTCTATTGTTTTCAGCTTGTTCTCTTTGGCAGCATTTAGAATAGAGTCCACCGACTTTTCCCCGTTTTCATTGGAAATAAATTCCTGTATCCACTTTATTTTGCAATCCAATCCATCCCTTTTGGCGAGTTCTCTGGCTTTGTCACGCATCTTACGCGCCACAGTCCGCATGCGTTCAGTCGTCCACGCCCGAATGGTAAAATGCACCTCGCCATTTCCGGCAGAGGTACCGTAGGCCGGTTTCCCTAGAGTGGCAAAAATCGGGGTCACCAGTTTAAAATCCACGTCGGCAGGCTCGTTATGGGTGAGTTTGTTGCTCTGCAACAACAGCTCGGCTATGGCGGTCCCCGGATTGATCCCGTTATCCGGTTGACCGGCGTGTGCGGTTTTCCCCCTGAATTTGATGACCATGCTGATTACCGCAGCGGTAAATGTCCCCGTACGGTGAACGATTGAATGCATGGGAAACCGCGGCAGGTTATGCAGTGCAAAAACGATGTCAGGCTTAATTTTCTCAAACTTTTTGTCGTCCAGCATCCACTGAGCCCCTTCTCCCGTTTCTTCAGCAGGTTGAAAAAGCAGGATGACCCTGCCTTTGAGGGGTTTGTTTTTGCTGAGCCATTCGCCCACCCCTAGAAGCATAGTAGTGTGTCCATCATGGCCACATTTGTGGCTGACACCCTCCACTTTCGAGCGGTGCTTAAACTTATTGGTCTCCTGAATGGGGAGTGCATCCAAATCCGCTCGCAAAAGTACAGAGGGGCCTTTTTTACCAGAATCAAAAATGGCAGCAAGGCCGTATTTGTTGAACTCCACTATTTCGGTGGGCTCCAGCTTTTGCAGGAAATTGAGAACCCGCTCAGAAG
>PWJP01000072.1 GCA_003559985.1 Saprospirales bacterium | reverse complement strand
TATCGCATCCGATGGCATACACGCTGTCTGTAGGATAAATGACTATTCCGCCATTTTCCAGTGATTCACAAACTTGTGAAATTTTTCTACCCTGTGGGTTTTCGGGGTGAATTTTGAGTAATTTTCCCATGGTCACTTTTTTCGTTTACTAAATAATTTTTTCAGTCGCGGGCCTAATGCAATTAATAGATGCAACTACCCACTATTCAATTGCTTTGAATATTTCAGGCCGGGGAGTTTTCTCGATAGCTTTCGATGGGCAGCCCTCCCCGTTAATTGGCTCCATCATTAGTTTAATGTTTTTAACCGGTCATTGTTTCCAAAAAATGAAGGCCATTATCTAACCCAATATTAAGGTAGTTTGAATAATACCACAAATTATTATTGGAAAAATTGTCCATATTAGAAAAAAAGGCCTGTATTTCAAAGGTGATAACCTATTTGGTCTTTGCTATATTTGCGCAAATTGATGTTTTGAAGCTATCTGTTCTCATTCCTGTTTACAATTGGAACCTCCAAATACTCTTCGCTGAATTGAATGAGCAATTGGCCGGACTCGATAGTGAGTGGGAGGTCCTCTGCCTCGATGATGGTTCTGTAAAATACAGCGGAGACAACAAATCTCTGGCTCGCGATTTCGGTTTTGAGTATCATTGCCGGGAAAACCGGGGCAGGTCTGTTACGAGGAATGAATTGGCAGAGTGGGCGAGTGGTGATTGGTTCTTGTTTTTGGATTGCGACAGTGGAGTGGTCAGGGATGATTTTCTCAAAAAATACATGGAGTCTTCAAGCAGTTCTGAGGTGGTTTATGGAGGTACCATTTACCAATCCGATTTTCCGGGCAGAGAGTATGCGCTGCATTGGAAATATGGAAAAAAAAGGGAAGCATTGAAGGCCAATGTTAGAAACAAAGTGCCCTTCAGGACTTTTAAGACCAATAATTTTTTAGTGAGTCGGGCAGTTTTTTCCCGCTTCAAACTGGACGAAAGCATCAAAACTTACGGATACGAAGATCTGATGTGGGCAGAAGCGTTGAAAAAGGGAGGAGTTTCTATACTTCACATAGACAACCCGGTGCTGCACCGCGGGCTCAATCGCACAGAAGTTTTTTTGGACAATACTTCAGAGGCAGTGGAAAATCTTTGGAAACTGAATGCTTCCGGGAAGCTTAATTCCCCGACCCCCTTATTGGACTATCACTCTAAGCTGAGGAAATTCGGTTTGAATGGGTTGCTGCGGTCGATGTTTGCTGTATTCCGCCCGGTAATCCACGCCAATTTAAGGAGCTCCAATCCCTGGTTGCCTCTCTTTGCACTGTATAAACTCATGCTTTTGAGCCAGGTGGCAAAAAAATCCCAGACCGACAAGTCAGAATGAGAGGACAATCCCCAGGGTTGGCAATGGATTTCCACTTCCCGTATCTATCTCCTTGAGCTTGTATCGCTGTTCCTCAATGGGTGCATCGGGGTTTTTAACAATGCCAGATCCTATTGGTCTTCCGTCCTCATCCAGGGGCCGGTCGAGTATGAGCTGTGGATTGCTTTCTGCTGAGGCCAGCACATTTTGTACATCCAGGTAAATATTCAATCCCCAATTTTCAAAAAACCACTGTTTGTCGATGCGGATGTCAATTCTATTGAAGGGATCGTTCCTCCTGCTGTTGATTCTGCTGAAATCCGGCAAACCCTGTCCCCGCCGGTCCCAGTTGAGGACCAGATCGGAATCCGGTGAAAAAGGTGTTCGCGGCAATCCCGATTGGTATCTCCATCGCACTCCCACTTCCCAGTTTTTGCCAAATTGCTTCCCACCTGTTAGACTGATAATGTGGGTCGCATCCCATGCTGATGGAAAGAAACCCTCACCACCTGCCGGGCTGGTGAATTCACTAACTCCCAGGGTATAGGCCCCAATTCCGTAGAAACCTCTCCTGAGTCGCTGTTGGAATAAAAGTTCAAGGCCGTAGGTTCGGCCCTCGGTGTCCGGGCTGGCCGGTTCGTTGCCGACCACACCGAAGTCTCCTCCGAAATTGGCCAGTGATACCTGGTCTCTGAGGAGAAGGGGATAGTTGGAGTAATTTTTCAGGTAGCCCTCAAGTGATATTCTCGAACGCTCTCCCAGCAAGTGTTCCAGTCCCAGAGTAAGGTGGGTGGCTCTGACGAATTTGATCCCATTGTCCTTGTTGACAAGGCGGCCGTCTTGCTGATAACCCAAAACTGTGTATGGCGGGAGTTGGTAGTAAATTCCGGCACTCATATTCACGGACCAATCAGGCCGGAAAAAATACGAAGCCGATATTCTGGGTGAAAATTGCTCGATGGGATTCGAGAAATCGGATGAAAAGGAGTTCCCATCCAGTCTGAACCCCGCGGAGGTAATGAGACGCCCATCGAGAAATTCCCTGCTCATTTGGCCGAAGCCGTAGTATTTAAAAAAGTTGATATCGCTTTCAAAATCCACGGTCTCAGCCCCTGAAGCGGTGAAAATTCTGTTGAAAGTCGAGTTGGTGTAGCGGATGTATTCGGCGCCGACTCCGTACACAAATTTGTAATCGTCCGTCCTGAAGGTGTGCTCAAACCGGAACTTGTTCTCAATTTCTCTGGATTGATAGCGGAGTGTGAGTTCGTCCTCATCATCAGTCAAGTTGTCCCGGTATTTGGTGGCTTCGTTGTTGAGCATATTTCTGCTCAGCACAAAAATCATTGAACCATTGTCTCTAAAGTGGCGGTAAACCAATCCATTGGTGTAGGTCCACTGCTCATTGACGGGCAGGTTTTCCAACAGGAATCTGGTCTCTTCCGAATCATCTGCATCCAGATTGAGTTCAAAATTGTCTATGGCTCCAATACCGCTGAAGTACAATTCATCTCCCGAATCAAAGCGATGTGTGACTTTGAGCTGAAAATCGTTGTATATGGGAAGGAAGGGCAGGTCCAGAACCCTGAACAAAAATTGAAGATAGGATCTGCGGGCCGAAGCAATGAAGGTGGTGTTTTCGGAGAGTGGCCCCTCCAGGGAGATACCCAGGTCTGATGCACCCACGGTCATTCTTCCGCCCAGTTTGTCACTTCTCCCTCTGATAAGTCTGAAGCCAAAAACAGAGCTAAGAGCGTTGCCTCTGTTTGCCGGGAATGCCCCGGAGTAAAAGTCCACCTCCCTGACAAAGTCGATGTTGATAATGCTGGCGGGTCCGCCCGAAGCACCCTGCGTGGCAAAGTGGTTTATATTGGGCACCTCTATGTCGTCCAGGTAAAACCTGTTTTCGTTGGGTGCTCCTCCTCTGATGATGAGGTCATTTCTGAAAGAGGAGGGAGCAGTAACACCGGGTAGAGATTGCACCACCCGGGAGATATCCCTGTTCCCGCCGGGGCTTCTTTTGATTTCGGTAGAGCCGATATTGCGGAGGCTGAGTGGGCTTTCTTCCGTTCTTCTAAATGGGGATGCCTGAACCACTACCTCTTCCAGGTCTTTGCCGGCGGGCGCCAATTCAATTTCGATTTCAAGCGGTCTGGTGGACGACAGTTGCAGCTCGGAAATAATTTTGGTTCGGTAACCTACAAAGGATATTCGCAGGTCATAGACACCGGGTTCGAGGCCGGTCAACTCAAAGTTTCCATCTTCATCTGTGGTTGTGCCTGTTTGGGCAGGTTCCGCAAAGACATTGGCAAAGAACACCGGTTCACGGGTATTTGCATCATAGACCGTTCCTTTAATCTTTGCCTCCTGTGCAGAGATGGTGGAAAAAAATTTTGGATAAAATCCCGCCGCAGTTAGCAGCATAATTTGAATAATGACTACCTTAGTGAATTGATTGAGCTCTTTAAGTGCCATGTTTTCCGTTCTGTAAGGGTACCTGTTGTTAAGATAATTAAAGTGTAAAAGGGTATAACTAAATGGGCAAAGGGATTGTTTTTTGGTTGTTCAGCATTGTGTTTCTGTTGCAATTTTTGAGCTTCAGCAGTTCACTCGAAGGACAAAATACGATTAGAGGGGTGGTATTTAGTGCCACCGATGGGAGTGAATTGATAGGGGCTAATGTGCGGATAGCCGGTACCAGCACGGGTGTCAATACCGACTGGGATGGTGCATTTACTTTCACAACCGAAATGGATGCGCCCCTCACTTTGCAAATCAGCTACATTGGTTACCAGCAGAAAGAATTGGAGATTGAAGATTTTAGCCCTCTTCGGATTTACCTCGAAGATGACGCCTCGATAATCGAGACAGTTGAGATAAGGGGAAGCCGCATTTTGGACCGTCAGCGCGAATCTCCACAGACGGTCAGCACGCTAGATGTCATCGGAATAAGACAAACTCCTGCCTCCAATTTTTACGAAGGATTGGGAGCCTTACCCGGTGTAGAAACCACCACGGTGAGTTTTGGATTTACAGTTATAAACACCCGCGGATTTAACAGTACCAGTCCGGTGCGTTCTCTTCAGTTGATCGATGGAGTGGATAATCAGGCTCCCGGTTTGAATTTTTCCCTTGGCAATTTCCTCGGATCTTCTGAACTGGATTTGCAGAGGGTGGAAGTTATTCACGGAGCAAATTCTGCTCTTTACGGACCCAGTGCCTTCAATGGGGTCATTCGAATGGAGACCAAAAACCCATTTGTTCACAAGGGGCTCAGCGCGATGATAAAAGGCGGGGAGCGAAATATGTTGGAAACTGCGGTTCGCTGGGCAGATGCTTTTACAAATGAGGACGGAGAAGACTTTTTAGCCTACAAAGTTAATTTGTCCTATTTGTCTGCCGATGACTGGGTCGCTGATAATTACGAGCCCGTCTTTGAATCAGAGGCCGACCGGACCAATCCCGGTGGCTACGATGCGGTTAATATATACGGTGATGAATACAGGCCCAATATGGATCTCACCGATGCGCAGTTGTCCAGTCCCTTTGCAGGACTGGGACAGTGGCATCGAAGGGGATATCGAGAAAAAGACCTGGTGGATTACGACACCCGCAATTTCAAAGCCAACATGGGGCTTTATCTCAGGACCAACCCTTCGAGGGAATTGGATTCACCCGTTTTAAAATGGGCGAACAGCTACAGCCGTGGAACCACCGTTTATCAGGGAGACAACCGATTTAGTCTCAAGAATATCCAGTTTTTTCAATCGGTGCTTGAATTCAGTCAGCGAGACCGGTACTTCGTAAGGGGTTACTGGACGCTGACTGATGCAGGAGATTCTTACGATCC
>PWJP01000039.1 GCA_003559985.1 Saprospirales bacterium | reverse complement strand
CTGAAGGAGAAGTTCGAGCTGAGTTGATTGTTGAACACATTGTCGTAGTCGTTGTAATTCAGACTCCTGAACTCATTGGTCTCAATGTGGATATTTCCCCCGAAGTTACGGGTGGGATGGGCGCGCTGATCCTGGTTGTGGTTGAGCCGTATGCTGAAAGACCTGCTTCGGTTGATGTCCGTGGAGTTCTCTGCCTCTTCGCGAAAAACAGAGTAGTTTATATTGAAATTGCCGTTGTATTTGTACCGCCTGTTGTAGCGAACATTGGCCCCGAGCGCCCAGGAACCACGCAAATAAATATTACCATTCAGCTCTACATCCAGATATTCATTGACGGGTATGTAGTAACCGATATTACTAATGCCATAACCCCAGCGCGGTGAGTACTCGAAATCCCTGGGGAAAATAACTCCGGCCCTGCCACCTTCAATAAGGGGAAAAAACCCAAAAGGCAACCACAGCGGTGTGGGCACACCCGCGATCTCAAGATTGGACGGTCCAATTACGGCCAATTCCCCGGGTATCACCTTTTGCTTGCTGGAGCGGATTCCAAAATGGGGCTCGGGATGGTCACAGGTGGTAAAGAGCGCATCCTGTTGATAAATCACAAAATCCGAAGCATCCTCACTCTCCTCCTGACCTATGATTTTAGTCCGCCGTCCGTGTATATTCAAGTCACCCTGCTGCGTAAAGGCACCCTCCACCATGCCCTTTCTGGTAACAAAATTGTACTCAATGCGCTCCGCGTGATAAACCTGATTCCCCTCCCTGAATACAGGATAACCCTCCAATTCTCCTTCCTCATTGGGATAGGGAACAGCGTGAGCCGTATTGCGTGCCAAATCAAGGTAAATGTAATTAGCATCCAAAGCGAGGTCCTGATACTTGATCTGTGCATTGCCATAGAGGTGAAAAACTCTGTTGGTATTGTCCAGCCAGTGGCTGTCCTCAGCCATGTAGTGAACCACATCCTCAGGGCCACCATCTGCAATTCTCACCTCTCCGTAAAATGAAGATGGAGCAGGCTCCTCAACAGCGAGGGTATCATTTTGCGATTGGACAACGTTATATCCCGCGGCTGTTAATAAAATGATCAGCAATATATTATAAAAAAATATTTTCAAAAAATACCACAGATTTTACACCGGTTAATGAAACTATTCGTACCTTTATATTATTAAATTAATTAATGCGTAAAATAATCTAAAACAAGATGTAATATGGTGACAAAAAACATAATGTGTATTGTCGCGCTGGTACTATTTCTCACAAAATTAGGTACATTATCATCAGTGCCGGTCATTTTTGCAACAAATAATGCGCATCTGATGGATAACGGCCTTCATTATCAGGACGTTGCTTTTGTTAATGTTAACACCAACAATCCGGTGAAGACCATCGTAATTGACCCCGGGCACGGAGGTAGAGACCCGGGAGGCAGCGGAAGCTTCATTATGGAAAAGGAGGTGGTTCTAAACATTTCCCTCATTCTCAATGACCTTTTGAACCGGTACTTTCCGGATGTCAATGTGATATTGACCCGGGAAGAGGACGAATTTGTGCCATTGCATGAAAGGGCGCGGATAGCAAATGAAAACAACGCCGATCTTTTTATTTCCGTCCACTGCAATGTAGCACCCGGCAGACCCCATGTCAAGGGATCTGAAACTTTTGTTTTGGGACTGCACAGGGCCCAGGAGAATCTCGAGGTTGCCAAGCGGGAGAATGCGGTAATTGCACTGGAGGAGGATTACGAGGAGCACTACGGAGGATACGACCCTAACTCACCAGAGGGACACATCATTTTTTCGGCATATCAAAACGCCTACCTCGGACATTCCATACGGTTTGCATCACTGGTGGAGGAAGAATTTAAAAACACAGCCGGCAGGAACAGCCGCGGAGTCAAACAAGCGGGATTTCTGGTTCTCAGGCAAGCGACCATGCCCAGTGTGTTAGTGGAGGCGGGATTTTTGAGCAATCCCACGGAGGAAAAATACCTGGCCAGTGAAGAGGGACAAAGAGAGATAGCACTTTCCATACTACGCGGCATTCAACAGTACCTGAGAGATTGGGGGTATGAACCCATTGCACGAACACCGCGAGCAGAAGAAAATATTGTAACCGATACAGAGCTGAAAGCCTCTGAAGCCGCTGAGGTCGAGAACACGGAAAGCACGGAAAAACCCCTTGAAGAACGTGAAATCACAATCGAGGAAGCTTTCTTTGCCGTACAATTGCTCTCGAGTTCATCCAAAATAAACACAGAAGACCTTGACGACCTGGACAATTCATACATCTACACCATGGAAGAAGGGGGACTTTGGAGATTGCTGAGCGGAAGGTTCCAGTCTTATGATGAGGCAGCAGAGCACAGAACAAACCTCAGCGAAATTGGTTATCAGGATGCGTTTATCATTGGAGTTAAGGATTCGAGTCGCATACCGGTAAGTGAATTATTGAGTGCGGATTGAGTTTGAGCGAAATAATACCGCTCTCCGTCGAGTTTATTCAGTGTTAAATTACCGCAGTGCTATACTTAATATATCTTTGCACCCCGGTTCATCAAAACAAGGAATTGTGAAAATACGACCCGAAATTAAAATTGGGATTTTTAGTATTATAGTTATTGTAGCCTCAATATGGGGTTATCAATTTCTCAAAGGAAATAATTTGCTTGTCAGAAGTGTCCACTACTTCGCTCAGTTTGACAACATTGACCAACTGCCCATGAACTCCGAAATTCTCCTTCGCGGAAAAAGGGTTGGCACGGTTACAGATATTTTCTTTGAAAACAACATGGAATTTATCACCATCCAACTCAATGTCGAGAGAAACATTAAGCTGCCAAAGGATGCTGAGGTGCATATTATGAGCACGGGTATTGCAGGTCAAAAAGCGGTGGAGATTAGATTTACCAAAGGATGCACCGGGGACGACTGTGCCCAGGTCGGCGACTACTTGAAAGGAGTGAATAAAGGTTTTATTGAGAGCCTTGTGACCAAAGATGAGGTGGATGAATATCTAAAGAGGATTGGCGATGGACTTGGGGATGTCATCGACACCCTGGGGGAGCGGTTTAAGGACCAGGAAGAGACCAACGAGTTTTTAGAATCTTTTAAACGCCTCGGGCACACCATCCGCAATCTCGAGCGGATTACAGCCAGAATGGACATAATGATGGCTGAAGCGGGACCCAACATCGCCGAACTAACAGGCAATGTCAACAAAGCAACCGCCAATCTGGATGAAAAAATGGGCAGCATCGGAAATTCGCTTGAAAATCTTCAGGAAATAACTGAAGGGCTGGCGGCTCAAAATATTCCCGAACAAATTTCCGGCACCATAGACCGGGCAGATCAAAGTTTGGATGGCCTGACAGCCTCTCTAAACAACTTCAACCAAACCCTACAAATGCTCAACGAGGGCGAGGGTACATTGGGCAAATTACTGACCGATCCTGAAATCGCCGATAATCTTAATCGCGGCATTAACAACCTCAATCTCTTGCTGCAGGATGTGAGATTGAATCCGCACCGCTACACCCACTTCAAAGTAACCCTGTTCGGCAGGGGCAACAGGGACGAATACGAATTACCTGAATTCGATCCCGCAGATGATCAGGATTAATTCTGTGAAATTGCATTATCGGTTTCAAGGAGCGGATTTGCTAAAATTCAGTAAAACAAATCAGAGAGAAATCACATTTCCGTAATTTTCCGGTTGGACGATATTGACCTCCGGCTCCAGGGGTATTCCAAATTCTGCTGCCACGGAGTGTTGAATTTCTCCGGCAAAGGACACCAGGTCAGATGATTTTGCTCCACCACGGTTGACCAGAACGAGTGCCTGCTTTTCGTAACAGCCCACAGAACCTTTGAATTTCCCCTTAAATCCACAACGTTCAATCAGCCAACCCGCCGGGATTTTGTACATAACCTCAGGGCCTTTCAACTCAAAGAACACCACATCCGGATGCTTTTCCCGTATTGATTCAAGGTTGCCGGCATCCACCACCGGATTTTTGAAAAAGCTTCCCGCATTTCCAATTTGACCGGGGTCGGGCAATTTTGACCTTCGAACTTCCACTACCGCATTAAAAACATCCGCAATTCCGGGATTGTCAATTCCCTTATTTTTGAGATGAGCAGCCAGAGAACCATAAGACGTATTGATACGGTGATTTTTGGTGGTGAGTTTCAACCAAACATCCGAAATGATAAACCGGCCCTTGTGTCTGCCTTTAAAAACACTGTCCCGGTAACCGAATTCCATTTCTTCCCGGTTGAAGCAGCGGTATTCTCCCGATTGCAGGTCGAAGGCATTCAGACAGACAAAAACATCTTTGAGTTCAACCCCGTAAGCACCGATATTTTGAATGGGAGCAGCTCCCGTACTGCCGGGAATAAGTGCAAGATTTTCAAGGCCGCCGTAGTTTTCTTTTACACAAAAAGTAACCAGTTCATGCCAGTTCAACCCACCGCCGGCATTCACCAGCACGTCGGAATCACTCTTCCTTGTTTGAAGTTTATCCAGGGCAATTTGCACCACCAGACCGTCAAAATAATCCGGTAGCAGAAGGTTACTCCCACCACCGAGTATCAAATAATTTTCATAGCGGGAAATGAGCTCCGGCAATCGTGAGAGTTGTGCGGGATTGTCCACCCTCAAAAACCCGCCGGCAGTGCAATCCAGCCCAAAGGTATTGAATTCTTTGAGTGAGAAATTACTTTGAATAGTATCTGTGGAAGTTTGCATTCAAGCTTTTTTCTATAAAAAACACCAATCCGCTGTGAAATCTTACCTCACCTCCCTTCCATCTCATTCTTAACAGGCCATTTTACAGGGAAGTAATTGAAATGCAAAGTAAAGGAGATTTGGGCATCTATTTAGCTTCCGGTTGAAAATTTGCTCTTTTGTGTTGTGTAAAAAACTGCCAAATTTTTTCACTGGCATCGATATCGCGGTTGGTTCGCCCACTTCCTGAATGCGCTCTGGAACCGGGCCAGGTATGTCCTCCACCGTAAACTTTCCACAACTCCACTTCAGTTTGGTCTGCACACGGGCTGTTAGTCATCCGCTTAATTGAGATTTCCCCCTGGTCGTTCGAGAAAGTCTCTATGGTATCCCGCATCATATTGCAGCCATTTTGCAGCACCCAGTGGTCCGTAACCTCTTCGACCGGTTTGACCCATGACTGCCCCTCGAATAAGATTACCCTGTCGTCAT
>PWJP01000104.1 GCA_003559985.1 Saprospirales bacterium | reverse complement strand
ATGGAGAGCCTGATGAATCTGACTATTTCTACCATTATTTGCTCGTCAAGGAGGATTCCATCGTGGGATTGTGGACGGACAGTTTAAATGTAGCGGAAGATGCAGGACAATTTCGCATCTACGGAATTTCGCTTTTGAAACAGGACAGCTCAGTACTTGAAAGTGCCATCCAAAATTACTCCATCTCTGAGCTAATCGATGCACTCAACCAAAATATTCCCGCCTTTTGCGCCAGTATATCGCTCGGGTTTGTAAACCTAACTGTGAATCCGGCTTACGATGAACTGATCGAGGTGGTGCAATGTACCGGTGAAGGATTTCTGTTTGGGGATACACTCCTCACCGAGCCTGGCTCACATTTTTTTCACTATCACACTGTCCATGGTTGCGATAGCATCGTGGAAGTAAACCTGCAGTTTGACTCTGTGGAAACCACCATTGCGGCATCAGACAGCATATTGAATTGCCACATCCCTGAAATTCAATTAAATGGCGCTGGCTCTGTTTATCCCGTGGACGCTTTTTTCAACTGGTGGACCAGCGATGGAAACATAACTGGTCCGGAAGACAGCACTTTTGTCACAGTCGATGCTCCGGGAACCTATTTTTTGGAAATAGGAGTTGGTCTTTGCAGGGATACGGCATCGATTGACGTGACGGGCAATCCCGATGGTCCCGTGGTGGAAATTGAAGTAAATGAAATGAATTGCCTGATCGATTCCGCGGAAATTCAGATTGCGGATTCGACCGGACTTTTATCTGCCAGTTGGACCGGACCGGATGGCTTCGAAGAATCCGGTTTTTCAATACAGGTTGTCGCAGAAGGCCTTTATTTTGCAGAGATGATTGATGTGGACAGTTGCGCTGCCATTGACTCGATCTGGGTCGAGGGAGATTTTGCGGAACCTGCTTTTTCGATCGATTCCATTGGGGCTCAATGTGAAGGGGATTCTATTTCTCTGACAGACGATACTTTCGATCCCGGATGGGTGATAAGCTGGTACTTTGAAGGAGATACGCTGGATGGCAATCAACCTCTTGTTTGGGAACCCGGGGTTTACGTCGCAGATATTGTCGGAGTCAATGGTTGCGTAGGCACGGACAGCATTGTTTTTCACCATTTGCACCCCAAACCCGAGGTGACTTTTGCATCCGCACCACTTGACTGTAGGGAATCCAGTATTTTATTGATTGCCACATCGGGTATCAGCAACTCAAGTTATCAGTGGATGGGTCCCGGTGGCTTTCAGTCAGGCAGTCCGCAAATTCAAGCCCCCGAGCCAGGACGGTACGACCTCCACGTGGTCACTCCTCAGGGTTGCGAAGTGGATACCTTTTATAATCTAGTTTCGCAGGGCAATTTACCTGAGATCACCTTTGCCCTTTCAGATTCATCGGGATGTATCTCAGACAGCGTTCAGATAATTACCGAATCAGATTTTACTCAATTGGATTACAGCTGGACCGGCCCCGGGAATTTTGAATCCACTGAGTCCTCGCCGTGGGTCACAGAGGAAGGGTGGTATTTTTTGGAAGTTGTTAGTCCGGGGAGTTGCGAGGTGTTGGATTCTGTATTTGTTCCCAATGAAATACCCCTGTCCGATTTTGTGATTTCCTCCGATACACTCAATTGTGAAAGAGAAATGGGATATCTCAGCGTGGCTGGGCCGGCTGGCTGGGAGTTCAACTGGAGTGGCCCGGGACTTCTCGAAACTTCGGGGGATTCTGTTTTGTTTGAAGAGACCGGTGAATACACTTTGACCATATCCGATGTAAATGAAGAGTGCACAGGGACATTAAGCCACGTGGCAGTGGGTGATTTTTCGCCCCCTCTTGCCTGGTTCTCCGCAGATACCTTGAGCTGTGTGCCTGAAACTGCCTTCATTCACCTGGATTAAACCGATGGAATTTTACTGGACCTGACAGGTCCCGGTATTGTAGAGGTGGAATCGGATCGGGTAGAGGTTGACAGGGCAGGGACATACCACTTTTTTATTGAGGGTGATAATGGTTGTGTGGATACCTTTGATGTGGTGGTTATTGGGGATACACTTTCACCTACTATTGATTTTACCCCACCGGTAATCGGCTGTGGCCAGGATTCTGTATTGCTGCAATTCAATGCAAGCGAACCTGTTGCCTTCCAGGAGTGGGCCGGCCCCGATGGTTTTCTCTCATCGGATTCTGCGGTCTTCACCTCCACGCCCGGAGACTATATACTGATTTACGGGGGAATAAATGGCTGTGCGGATACAATAGCTTTCGAAGTGGAGGAGGATATGACCGCTCCACCCATTGACATTGCCCCCGTTCAGGATATCAATTGTGCAAACGACCAGGTTGTGATATCCATTGAGGGGCCATTACCCGGTTTTGATTACTCCTGGACTTTGCCAAATGGTGATACAGTTCAGGGGGATAGTTTGACGACTACTCAAAGCGGCTGGCATTTTGTGGATGTAGCCGATCTGGATGGTTGTATGGGGAGAGACTCTGTGTTTGTGAACGAAAATTTTGAACTGCCTGATTATTCAATTTGGCTGGATTCTATCAATTGCCAAAGGGACTCAGCTACAGTAGAAGTGATTGCGGAGGCCGGCAGCTCATTTAGTTGGACCGGCCCCGTAGATTTTGAGAGTGATAGCAGTACCATCCGGGTGGACAGAGCAGGGGTTTACAACCTCCAAATCGTCGGCTCCAATGACTGCTCAGTGGATACCTCCATTGCGGTGGTGGCCGACACCCTCTCACCGGAAATCTCTATTTTGGGTGATAGTGTATTGACTTGCAGGGATTCTGTGACAGAACTCACTGCTTCCATTTCAGGCCAGCATGAATCCCCAATCTGGACTCTGCCAGGAGGGGAGGAGCACACAGGATTGACCCTTAATGCCACTCAAGCCGGACTTTACTCCCTGGAGGTAGAAGGAGAAAATGGCTGTATTGCCCTTGATGAAATAACAGTGGAAATGGATACAACATCCATTGAATTTGAAGCTAATGCCACGGAAATAAGCTGCCAGGAGTCAGTGGCTTCCATTCAACTCATTATTGACGGAGACTTCGAAGAGGTGATTTGGCCCTCCGGAATACAAGAAGGAGCCAGCCCGGAGATGGGTTCTGCAATGGAAGGCGGGACATTTTTGGTGGGAGTCAGGGGTGAGAATGGATGTCTTTCAGAAAGAGAAGTTGAAATAGCTGTGGACACACTTCCACCCAATGTCGATGTCGAACTGCTCTCCCAGGATTGTATCGATATGCAGTCAGTGTTGGTTGCTGTGGTGGATACGACCGTTTCTGAATTGCAGTGGTTTGACGAATCCGGTTTTCTCTCCTCTGATGACACTGTTATTGTGGAGGGTAGCGCATTGCTCACTCTTCGCGCAATAGGTGAAAATGGTTGCATAACCGAGGTGGATTATCTTCTGGAGCCAGAATACGATTTGCCCTCCATCAAATTTGAACCGGTGGATACATTAACTTGCGACCAAAACGAGGTAGAGATAAATGCCGGTGGCTCGGATTCCGGACCCGGATTTGTTTTTTTCTGGAGCGGCCCGGGGATAGTGAGCGGTGCGGATAGTTCGGTGGTTGTAGTGGATGCTGCGGGAGAGTACACAGTTGAACTTTTGGATGAAGAAAGTGGATGTGCTTCATCGGAAACTGTGGTTGTTGAAGGGGATACTATGCCTCCCCTTGCCTCTGCATCTGCAGTTGGTGAGATAAGCTGTGAAAATGAGGAGTTGGTTCTCATCGCAGAGGGCAGTAGCGAAG
Source organism: Saprospirales bacterium (assembly GCA_003559985.1). GTDB lineage: Bacteria > Bacteroidota > Bacteroidia > Chitinophagales > Saprospiraceae > PWJY01. The sequence goes on along the minus strand of PWJP01000104.1, from coordinate 1,469 downwards.
GCGATAATATTCTATATGAATGGTTGCCCCTGGACGATGAAGGAAATGTCGTTTCGGGTCAAAACTCTTTTGAAGCCATCGTTGACAGGGCGGGGTCCTATGTGCTAATTGTTACCAATGAAGATAATGGGTGTTCAGCCTCCGATACCGTTGTTGTCAATGAAAGCGGCGATTTGATACTTGGAATTGAATTACAAATTACGGAGCCAACTTGCTTTGGTGACGACGATGGTGTGCTTGAAGTGGTTTCTGTAAATGGTGGCACTGCTCCCTATACATTCTCCTTTGATGGAGGCAATTCGTTTGATGAGGTGGTAGTCATCGGAGGTCTCGCTGCAGGTGACTATACTGTGGTAGTTAGAGATGCCAATGGCTGTGAGTACAACCAAAATGTCCTAATGAGTGATCCCGATGAATTGCTAGTCTCTCTCGGGGGAGAACAGTCGGTGGAGTTGGGTCAAAATGTGATTTTGACAGGAGAGGTCAGCCCGGAAAATGCTGAAATTGAAGATTGGATTTGGGATCCGTTGCCTGACTTTGGTTGTGTGGATTGTCCCGAAGCAGAATTTGCACCGGAGGATGATATGGAGGTGCAATTGACAGTTTTTGATTCAAGTGGATGTTCCACATCCGACCAGATAAATATTTCAGTAACGGTGACCAGGTCCGCTTACTTGCCTAATGCATTTAGCCCCAACGAGGATGGAGTAAACGACTATTTTGGTGTTTACGGAGAACCGGATCGACTGGCTGAAATTGTAGAATTTAGAGTTTTTGACCGCTGGGGTGATCAGTTGTTTGTACGACAAAATGTGCAGTATATTCCCGAACTGGATGAGGCTACAGCCTGGAATGGAACCTTCAGGGGGGAAGAGATGCCGCCGGGAGTTTATACCTACTTCGTGGTCTTGCGCTTTATGGATGGTCAAAAAGAGCAAATGCAGGGGGATGTCCTGTTGATTAGGTAGTGGCTTAGATTGGTCAAATGCTTTTTTGGTCTTTGCCTCGGGACATGCACTCTTTTGAATTGCTGCTTAGGTTGCTTTAGCCTGCTTTAATTACATAACTCCATTTTGTAACTTTGTCGCTATAGAGTAGTGAGCAGACAAACTAAAATGGTGGGTTTAAAAACATGTCAAAAAACAGAACAAAAATTTGTTTGATAAATGAACGTTCTCTAATTTTGCCTTCTACCAAAAAACATTTGCTATGATTGCCAAACCTGAAGAGGTCCTGGAATCGGTTTTTGGATACAGCGAATTCCGGGATACCCAAAAAGAAATAATCGATACTGTCCTAAGTGGGAAGGATGCACTTGTGCTGATGCCCACCGGAGGCGGAAAATCACTTTGTTACCAAATCCCCGCACTTTGTAAGCCCGGAACAGCCATTGTGGTCTCGCCCCTCATAGCCCTGATGAAGGATCAGGTCGATGCTTTGAAACTCCACGGAGTAAAAGCCGAATTTCT
>PWJP01000103.1 GCA_003559985.1 Saprospirales bacterium | reverse complement strand
TCGCTTCGAAAGAGAAGAGATTTTGGTCCGGTAGTTCAGTTGGTTAGAATACCTGCCTGTCACGCAGGGGGTCGCGGGTTCGAGTCCCGTCCGGACCGCTGAAATTCAAGGGGTTACGACTGCTAAAGTTGTAACCCCTTTTTTATTTGCATAAAATTTGCACTGATCCCTATGGAATCAGACCATCAATCATTCGTTTACATCATCTTGTTTCCCGGCCACAAGAAGGACTGCAATGGGATTTCCAATAGAATACCTGCCTGGCATCCCCAAAGCTTTGGGGACGGGTTCGAGTCCCTTTCAGATCACTGCTTTTCAATGAATTACGACTTGAAAAGTTGCATCCCTTTTTTATTTGCATAACCTTTGCACTTATCCCTATGGAATCAGACCATCAATCATTCGTTTACATCATCTTGTCTCCCGACCACAAGAAGGACTGCAATGGGATTTCCAATAGAATACCTGCCTGGCATCCCCAAGGCTTTGGGGACGGGTTCGAGCCCCCAAAGCCTTGGGGGCCGCTAACTTTTCAATGAATTACGACTACTATATTGTAACCCATTTTTAATTTGCATAACCTTTGCACTTATCCCTATGGAATCAGACCATCAATCATTCGTTTACATCATCTTGTCTCCCGACCACAAGAAGGACTGCAATGGAATTTCCAATAGAATACCTGCCTGGCATCCCCAAGGCTTTGGGGACGGGTTCGAGCCCTCAAAGCCTTGGGGGCCGCTAACTTTTCAATGAATTACGACTACAATATTGTAACCCCTTTTTAATTTGCATAACCTTTGCATTCATTACTATGAACTCAGACAATCATTTCTTCGTTTATATCATCTTCTCACCTGGACACAAGAAGTACTACAGAGGAGTTACTAATAGCATCTTGCACAGGTTGAGGCAGCACAACGATGGCAAATCGCGCTTTACCAAACATTTCACACCCTGGAAACTCGTTTATGCCGAAGCTTACTCCAATAAAACCGATGCCCTCAAAAGGGAGAATACTCTCAAAAAATACAGCCGTAAACAAATCCAGAACCTCATTACCGTCGAACATCCTCATAAGATCGATATTGACAAATTCTCATAAATCAAACTCTCTCCACTCTCCCCCCAATAGAATACCTGCCTGGCATCCCCAAAGCTTTGGGGACGGGTTCGAGTCCCTTTCAGATCACTGCTTTTCAATGAATTACGACTACAATGTTGTAACCCCTTTTTTCATGTTATGACCTCAACACAGCAATAGACCTCGACTATTCAGAAGCAAAAAATTACAAAGCAAAACTCTATGCGCTGAAATCCGGGTAAAGGCGACCCCCAACATCACCGCAATTCCTCCTCCCTCTCCGTCACCTTCTCCAATAAATCTTCAATAACACGAAGCATTTCAGCTGATCGTTCGTCCAGCAATTCGAATTGAAGATAGTCAATAATTCGTTACATAAGTTCAATAGATTCCTCGGTATGGCCTGGCGGACACTCCGACAACACCACTCCCCAATCCATAAAGAATTGATTTTCAATGCTATTTTTTGGATAGAGATTACTCGTAAAACCAACCATGGCGCTCTAATGCCACCACCTTCGGGTCTCAGAATTGGGGTCGAACGCCTAATTATTATCCTACCATAACTACACAATTGTATTCATGTCACCACAGTACACATTTCCAACCTTCAATTATCCCGACTCTCATTCAGGACTAAACCTACCCCAGTTATCTTAACCTGGAATTCATTTGTCAATTAGCCTGGTACTCTTTGATCTAAGGAATTAGTTCATTGACCAGGGCAAATTTAACCAGGGCTGCGACATTGGGTTGGTCGAAGCGGGTCAATAGCTTTTTTCTGTACCATTTTACGGTGGCTTCACTTAGGAAAACTTTTTTGGCGATTTCACGGGTAGTCAGTCCGTCGCTGAGCAATTGAAGGATCATTCGCTCGCGCTGTGTCAACTCGATGGTGTTTACGGGCTTAGCGTTTTCATGCATTTGATTGAGCAGAATTTGGGTGACTTCCCGGCTGTGAAATGGTTTGTTGCTGTAAACAGAGGTGATTGCTTCGCAGAGTTTTTCTATTGAGCTGTTTTTCAGTAAATAACCCATGGCGCCGGCTTCACTCATTTCCTTGATAGAGGTGTAGTCATTCTGCATAGTGAGAGCAATTATTTTGATAGAGGGAAAAAGCTTTTTGACGATTTTAGTCATTTCTATTCCGCTTTCCTCGCCCAAAACTAAATCCATGAGAATTACATCCACTTCTATTTCTCGCAGCAATTCGAAAAGTTCCTCCTTGTCGATCGCCTCTCCTACAATCGTGATATCCTTTCTAAAGCGCATCAGGGACTTAATACCTGAGGATACAATCCTGTGATCATCGCAAATGAGTACCTTTATCATGCTTCTTCAAGGTTAATGGTGATTATTGCTCTAAGACCTTCACCGGGTGAACTATCCCATTCTACTGACCCCTTGATCAGTGACAACCTGTTTTCAATGTTTCTGAGACCAAAGCCAGACTTGCTTATCAACATGTCCATCCCTTTTCCATCGTCTTCAAAAAATATAGTCAGGCGATTGGGCTTTTGAATTACATTGATATCGATGGTGAGGCAACCGGAGTGTTTAAGGCTGTTGTTGATCAGCTCTTGTACAATTCTGTAAACTCCCAGCTCAGTTGATCCTGCCAAACGCCCTTTCCTTCCATTTCGGTTGAGTAAAACCTTGATTTGACCGGTGGCGTTAATTTTTGCCGCCAGGTCTTCCAAAGCACTGAAATACCCATAACGTTGGACAGTCTGGGGACTGAGGTTCAATAGCATATTCCGTAAATCCCTGACAGAATCATCCAATAATTCACCTGCCTGTCTTTTTATTTCTTCAGCTTCGGGCTTTGGAAGAAGGTATTTTTCTATACTACCCAGATACAGTTTAAGGGCAGAAAGCCTTGTACCCAATTCGTCGTGCAGGTCTCGAGCCAACCTTTGTCGCTCTTGTTCCTTGGCTTCAATTTCAGTGGCGAGACGCATTCTTTGAAGCTTGTTGATGTTGTTAATCCGTACTGCGTAAAACAACCATCCCATGGCAAAAAATAACAAGCCTGTCAGGACAAAAAACCAATTTCTTAAATAGAATGGTGGAATAATTGAAAGATGGACACTTTGTACCGCGGATTCCTGACCGATTGCATCTACTGCTTTGATCTTAAAGATGTAGTCTCCACCACGCAAATTGGTAAAGGTCGCAGATCGATTGTGGCCCGCATTAACCCATTCATTGTGAAAGCCTTCCAGTTTGTAATAGTAACTGCGATTGGGCGATGAGTGATAATTGAAAGATGTAAAATTGAAGGTAAAAAAGTCTTCGGCATAGGTTAGACTTATGGAGGGATTGCCGGAAAGCAAATGATCGGCATTTTCTCCAAAAATTTGAAAGTGGGTGAGGGCTACTCTGGGTGGTTCTTCTACAAAGTCGAAATCATTGGGGTCAAAGTGAACGACAGAACCATAGCTTCCCACTAGAACAGTGCCATCATCAAGTAGGTAAAGTTGGCCTGCCAATCCTTTTTCAGGCAGACCGTTTGACTTGTCAATTTGATGCCAGGATTGGTCAGCCGGATCATAAATGCTAAGACCATTGGGTCCTGAAAGCCACACCCGCCCTAATCGATCAACAATCAAGTCCCGGAAATTTTGATTTGGGGATGGGATAACTTCAAAAGGGCTTATCGAATCAGGCCTGAAAATGGTGAGGCCTTTACCTGCTACAATAGCATAGAACTCTCCATCAGCGACTTCGGTCATTTTTATGACATTGGTTGTTCCGTGAGGCAATTCATATGCCGATTGGAAATTTAACAGGGGTGCCTGACCAATGGTCAAAAAACAAGTACCCTCACATTCTGCAATGTTCTGGAATGCCTTATGCACAAATGTTATGTTGGTATCCAACAATTGAAAATCCCCCCAGATACCCGTTTTTCCGTTTAACAACCAAAGCCGGTTTTTCGAGTCTGCAAATACATCGTTAAAAAGACCTATTGCATAGTTTTCCAATCTTGGGTAGCTGAATAAACCCGATCCGGTCTGAGAGTTAATGACACTAACACCATGGCCAATGGCATAGAATACCAGTGTATTCTCACCGGCTATGCTCAACTCTCGAATAGCAGTGATCCTGCTCGAAAAGATATCAAAGAAATCGAAATTGACCCTTGTTTGAGTTACAGGATTAATCTTGTTGTAAACGGCTTTAAAGGGTTGCATTTTTTGATAGGGGAATCTGCTATGGTAGGCCGTTTTATTAGTTCCGATTATCAACTCTCCGGAGGATGAAACCAAAATAGAGTATATAAACTCACCCGAGCCGGGGGAAAGCGGTAAAGTACTGCATTCCCAATTTTTAGGTGAGCACCGGAAAACTTTGTCTCTCGTTGCCACAAATACCATTTCCATCCCTGTGCTAATGCTTTTGACTGCCCGGCTAAATTCAGTCGTTCGGATATTGCCCGAAAGATAGTGGGTATTGAATTTGTTGAAATCGGGATGAAACAAATTAAGTCCCTGTTCGGTACTCACCCATATGTTTGCATTGCTATCTTTATAAAGGTGGTTAATGGAATTAGAGGAAATGCTGTTTTTATTTAAGAATTCATGCTGATAATTGCTAAAACTATTGGTTTCAATATGATAATGGAAAAGACCACTGCGCTTGGTGCCCAACCAAAGAATATTTCCGGTTGAGGCGATAGCTGTAATTTCATCCTTATTGTGACTCAATATTTGATGGTCAAGTGTAGCAGCAAGACTGAAATCTTTCGTCACTTCGCAAAATTTATAAAGCCCATTGTCCCAGGCTCCCGCCCATATTTCATTTTCTTCTCCGGGTGATAAACAACTGAGTGTGTGACCGGGATAAGGTGCAGTTTCACCATCAAATAGATTATAGCATTCCAGGTTTTTACCAAAATTCGCCAAAAGCCCAAAACCAAGAGGGGCTGCATACATTCCGGTATCTGTAGCCAGCAGTGAATAATACCTCTGTTGAAGATGATTATCAATAAATTCATCAGGCTCAAATGTACTATTTGAGTTATTCAGACTAAAGATACCATGTTCATAAATGCTGACAAAGGTGCCCCATTCCGGATGAGCTGATACAGCCAAAATCTCTTTTGATTCCGGGTTTTCCAAACCTTTAAAATTGTACTGAATGAACTTTCTATCCCGAATGCAATATTTGCAGAGTCCGCCATCGGCAGTTCCAACCCAGAATCCACCATCTTGTGAAGGAGTTAGCACCCTGATGTCATTTCCGCAAACTGTATGCATTGCATCATCTTTAAAAAAATGTATCCAATCATAACCATCAAACCGGTTGAGACCCTGTGAAGTCCCTACCCAAATGAATCCATCACCGTCTTCAAGCACGCAGTTTACAGAATTATCGGATAATCCGTCCGTTGTACGAAAATGCTTAAAATACAGGTTGCTGTAGATTATTTCCTCTTTAACTGAATTATAATCAGCTATTTGAGTATAAGATTTTATTGTAAAGGGTAGTGAGGCAAAAGAAAGAAGAGTGAAAAAAACCAATATTTTGGGTAGTGGCGATCTATCCAAATGGTCAAAAATGGCCTTTATGAGTGCATCAGCTTTCTTCATCATCTTTATACGCATTTCCGTAGAATTGACTAATCAATCCGGTTCGGAAAAATTTTACGATCACCAAAAATAGTTAAAATATCAGTGAAACAGCCATGAATCATGTTGATTGCGATTTTTCCGGTCTAAAGATAAGAAACTAGTGTCAAGTCAAACATACTAATTCGCTCTAGTCGGCAGACTCATCTCGTCACGAATGACTGGACGAGATTTTTCAGGTGAAAAAAGCAGCGTAGCCTTTGCTACCTGGGGCTTATCCAACGAGTAAAAAGGATGATTCCCAACGAATTTGAACGGCAGATTACTTGACTTGATACTGGAGCAATCTCCTGGATTTAATCAACAAGGTAGCATCCATGTATTTTCAATTTTCACAATTTCACGCTGCTCTCTGGCGAGCGAAGCCGAACCAGACGATGGTCGAAGGGGCTACTTCCTCCAGGCTGTCAAAAAACATTAAGGCACTCCGCCTTTATCCTCATTTGAGAATCCATTGAAAATCAGCTCGCTATCCCATATCTATTTTTCCTAATATTTTCAAAAAACTATCCTTTTGGGTAGCATTTATTTATCCCTTCGGATAAAAACAGGAAAAATTTATGGTACATTTTTGTAGCATAGCACCAATGAATAGTGTTGTTTGATTCATGGCGCTGAATTTTAATGATTTAACTATAAAATATTTAAGTTATGCGTACTTTTTCCACTCCCAGGATCAAAGAAATTTCAACCATTGTACTTCTTAACCTTCTGTTGATTACTTCTCTGGCATCACAGTCAACCTGGCATGTCAATGCAAGTGCCTCAGGAAGCAATAACGGATTCAACTGGGCCAATGCCTTTACAGACCTCCAGGATGCACTGACTGTAGCGCAGGACGGGGACCAGATATGGGTAGCTGCAGGGGTCTATAAGCCAACAGATGTAGTGTCAGACAGAGATGCAAGTTTCAGTATCTCGGGGGGCATCAGCCTTTATGGAGGTTTTCCCACGACCGGAAATCCGGGATTTTCTGACAGGGACTGGGAGGTACATGCAACCGTGCTTAGTGGGGATATTGATAACAATGATCCTGTGGACGCCGACGGAATAACTCCCGATGGTGACTCGATAGCCGGAGCAAACTCCTATACCATTATCCAATTAGAAGAGATACTTGAGGATGTTATTATAGATGGTTTTTTTATTACTGGTGGACATTCCAATACAACATCCTTTGCTGCTAACATACAATCAACTGGTGGTGCTATTTTTGCCTTAAATAACAGCGGTCTGGTTTCCATTTCAAATGTTGAAATTATTGGAAATATGTCATACAATGGAGGTGCGATACTATTTTCAAATAGCAACCTGGATTTAGAAAATGTGCAGTTTCTCAACAATGTTTCGACAAATACCGGTGGTTCAAACGGGGGGTCCGGAATTCGCATGGTTGAAGGAAGTGAAGTAAGCATTCTAAATTCCAGCTTCCAGAACAACAGGAGTTCAAGATGGGGAGGGGCAATTTTAAGTTTGCAATCTAAGCTTACAATTGTTGGCTGCAATTTTTTAGATAATTTTGGCAATCAACTTGGTGGGGCTATTTATGCTCAGGGAGATACATTGTCAATAATGGGCTCTACATTTGCTGATAATAGAAACAATCTTACCGCTAACGGTGAATCAGGAGGGGCTGTTTATGTTACCGGAACAGTTACAGAAATTGTCAATTCGGAATTTCACGATAACGGGTCACGAGGAGCAGGTGGCGCCCTACGTGTAGATGGTGCAAATGCTTCCCTTGAATTGAGTAATTCTGAATTCAACAGTAATTATGTGCCGGGGGGTACGGCTGGTGGTGGTGGATTATTTATTTCTTCCAATGTCCCTGTTGTCCAGATTACAGGTACCAGTTTTGTGGAAAACTCGACAACCGGCAGCTTTGGTGGAGGGGCTATTTTCAAACAAGGTAGCAATGAGTGGTTGATAGAGGATTGTATTTTTGAGTCTAATTTTGCAGGTGGATTTGGTAATGGCGGAAGTATTTTTAATCAATCACCACTGACTATACTGAATTCTACCTTTACAGCAGATTCCACAACTGGGAGTGGCGGCTCCTTAGACCAAAATTCACAGGCAAGGTTAACCATTATTGGTTCATCCTTTTCCAACTGTTCAGCCTCTAGTTCGGGTGGAGCAATCATCCACCGGGCGGCAGGTGATACTATAATCATTCAGAATACTGTTTTCTCAGGCAATAGTGCCTTTTCAGGTGGAGCCCTCTATTTTCAGGGAACCGGAGCTCAGGTCAGGCAAATTACAGATTCAGAATTTACAGATAACTCTGCCGACAGGGCAGGAGCTATATTTCACACAGGTAGCTCAGGCTTATATCAAAACATTAGCATCAATAATCTCTACTCGGGCAATACAGCGATCGGGACCTCCAGATCAGGGGGTGCCATTGAATATTTTATCAGCCCCCAAAGTTCCATATATGATGAATGTCAATTTATTGGAAATTCAGTCGTGAGTGGTACTTCTGACGGTGGCGCAATTTACGGTTCCGGATTAATCGTGACCAATTCGACTTTTTCCGAAAACACCTCCGGTCGCAATGGTGGGGCACTATCTATTGCTACTTCTGAAGTTTTAAATTCTTCTTTTATCGCCAATGCAGCAGGAAATGATGGCGGTGGAATCTATCACAGAAACATAGCCAATAACTTTTTAATAGTAGATGGAAGCACATTCTCAGGAAATCAAGCCGGGAGTGATGGCGGTGGTCTTCATATACTATCCCCGGAGGGATTGGTTGCTAACTCCATGTTCACGGATAATAATGCCAATGTAGGCGGTGGTATTCGGATCGCTGGGGATGTAACATTGATCAACTGCAAGATATCAGGAAACAGTGCAACTGCAACAGGCGGGGGTATTAGTAATTGGTCCACCGGCACGGTATTGATTAGTGGCTGTGAGATCACAGGTAATTCTGCCGGAATCAATGGCGGAGGTTACTCCGATGATTGGGGTGTTGGCAACACAGATGTCTCTTTCATCAACACCACCCTGGCTTCAAACACAGCCGGAGGCGATGGAGGGGCAATCTTCAATCGGTCCGATATCGCTAAAATGACCAATTCCATTGTATGGGGCAATAATTCGGGGATATTTAATTCCGGTGGAACCGCTTCAATTGCAGTTGACCATTCTATTGTCGAGGGTGGTATTACGCCCTGTGACAATTGTCCCGGAGGGGATGGAGATATTGACCCACTTTTTGTTGAGCAAATTAGTCATTCATTTGCTCCTGCGGATTCGGGGAACTATGAGTTGCGTTTCTGCTCCCCGGCCATCAATGCAGGTGACCCGGATACCAGCGGCCTCAATCTTCCGGAGCTCGACCTGCTTGGAAACAACAGGATTAAAGGTGACACCATCGATATGGGTGCCTACGAGTTTCAGGGGGATTCAATACTCTTTGTAGCATCAAATGACTCTATATCGGGCAATGGTGCTAACTGGGCCGGAGCCTACCTCAGTCTTCAGGATGCAATAGAAGACGCTTGCAGTTGTGAGGATGTTAGAGGGATTTGGGTAGCAGCAGGCACCTATTATCCCGACGAAGGAAGAAATGTAAACCCCGGAGATAGAGACGCAACTTTTCAACTTTGCAACGGTGTAGAACTCTACGGTGGATTCAACGGGACTGAGACTGACCTCAATCAGCGAAACTGGGAAGCCAATGAATCCATACTGAGTGGGGATATCAATCAGTCTGGCAGCCTTGATGGCAACAGTTACACGGTGGTAACCGGATCCAATACAGACTCCACTGCAGTTTTGGACGGTTTTTTTATTGTTATGGGAAATGCCGATGGTACCGGTGTCTTCCCCAATCCCAACCGAAGAGGAGCAGGTATGTACATTATGGATGGTTCGCCAATGGTTAGGAATTCCAGCTTTTTGGAAAATGCTGCTGTATGGGGTGGAGCAATGTATATCCTCAATAGTACTTTTGAAGGAAACAACTTAATTATTCAAAACAATTCAGTAACCAGTCAGGGAGGTGGTATTTTTAGTGAAGGTTCAGATTTAAAGTTGGCTGACTTTCTTTTTGAAAACAACAGCGCACCTAATTCCGGTGGAGGAATTTATTTCAATAACGGAGAAATGGTATTAACTAATGGAGCATTTATAGATAATTCAACTTTGCTGACAGGGAGTTCCGGGGGAGGTGGTTTATTTGTTAACAATAGCGCAGGAGATGTAGTACTGGATGATATTGAGTTTATCGGAAATAGTTCCCGCTTTGGAGGAGGAGCGTTTTTCTTAAATTCTGAAATTTCGATATCAGGTTCTCAGTTTATGAATAATTCAGCAAGCTGGGGAGGTGGATTTGATGCAGACAATACATCGTCTGCAAATGTGACGGATTGTACCTTTGAATCTAACTCCGCTGCTTTTGGTGGTGGTATTAGATTTAGAAATAGTCAGAATGTGGTTCTTGAAAATTGTCTTTTTGAGGGCAATATTGCTGAATTTCGACCCAGTACAATAGATCCCGGATCGGGAGGCGGTTTATTTGTTGTTCTTGATTCTGAAGTGGAGGTTATAAACTCAATCTTTGTTGATAATACCGCAGTTTTTGCAGGAGGTGGTCTAACTTATTCAGAAAATTCGAATGGAAAAATTAATAATTGCCTGATTTACAGCAACCATTCAGACTCATTGGCAGGTGGTTTTGGATTACTTCAATCCACTGCAACCATCCTCAATTCCACTATCGCTAATAACTCTGCCTTGATTGCAGGTGGACTGGGTTTGGCCACCACTTCGGGAGCAACTGATGTGGAGGTTATCAATTCCATTGTTTACGCCAATACTGCTTCAATCCAGTTTGAAAATGTCGGATCGGAAGGCGGAGATATTTCATTTGAATTTTCCATAGTCGAGGGAAGCGGTGGAAGTAATGACTGGGATTCAGACTTTGGAGTTGACCTCGGTGGAAATATAGGCATTGACCCCCAATTTTCTGACCCCTCTTCCGGCAACTTCCAACTGACAGAATGCTCCCCGGCCTTAGATGCGGGAACTTCTGATACCACAGGTCTTGGACTTCCGGCCATGGATTTGGAGGGCAATCCGCGCTTTTTTGATGCCCTGGGAGATGGTATAGCAAGGGTAGATATTGGTGCCTATGAGTTTCAATCTCAGGGCACCCTGCTGGAAGTGGAATGCACTGCTGCACTTCAGGTGTATCTCGACGAACAGGGCAATGGTGCACTTGACATAAGTGATCCTGATGCAACATTGACTATCAGTATAGTATCCTCCTGTTCCGGAGGAGTGGGATTCACCGGGGATTCACTTAATTTTGATTGTAATGATGCCGGGCAAATGCTATCAGTGAGCATAACAGCAACTGACTCTGTTAGTCTCCGTCAGGACAGTTGTTTGCTGACCGTGGAGGTATTGGATTCCATTCCTCCTTTGACTGTCTTTTGTCCCGCATCCATAGATACCACTATTACAGAAGAAGGAGTGACGGAGGCTGATTTGATTATAGATCCTGCAGAATTTGCAGACGCTTGTGGGATAGCGAGCATAGAAAATAATATTAACTCAAACGGAGCGGATGCCTCTGATATTTACGGCCAGGGAATAACTCAAGTAGTAATTACTGCAACGGATTCCTCCGGCAACGAGACTCAATGTGTGTTTACCGTAACGGTCTCCTCACTTTTGGCAATAAGCTGTCCTGAGGATGAGGTAATCGCGACAGATATGGGGGCTTGTAGTGCTGTGGTGTCCCTCGGTGAAGCAACTGCTTTCTCTCCATTTCAACCTGTGACCATTACTAACGACTACAACAGTGGAGGCCCTGATGCCAGCGATACCTATCCGCAGGGAGTAACCGTGGTAACATTTACTGCTGTTGACAACAACGGTGATACGGTAAGTTGTGCAACTTTAGTGACGGTCAACGACATGGAGCCTCCTTCCATAACTTGCCCGCAAGATCTAACACTTGTGATTCCCGAGGGAACAGGACCTGCGGATGTGACCCTGGCTTTGGCGACAGCAATGGACAATTGCGCTACTAACCCGGAAATCAGCAACGATCACAATTCCGGGGGAGCCGATGCGAGCGGGATGTACCCTGTAGGGACAACAGTAGTCACCTTTGAGGCCGAAGACGATTTCGGAAACACAAATTCCTGCACCACCTCGGTTACAGTAGAGGAAGCAGATGCATTGACGATCAACTGTCCAACAAATGCTACTGTAGATACCGATCCGGGCGAATGTTCAGCAGTTGTTACCCTGGCTTTAGCTACGGCATTTTCCGGATTCCCACCTGTGACCATAGAAAATGACTTTAACGATGGCGGAGCCGATGCCAGCGGAGTCTATGATGAAGGGATAACAACGGTAGTTTTTACTGCTTCAGATGGCAATGGGGATATGGTGAGTTGTACAACAGTTGTGACAGTCAACGATATAGAAGCTCCAACTTTAAATTGTCCTTCCGCGGTATCCGCAAACACTGCAGCATCTTCTTGCAACGCATTTGTGAGTTTAGTGGTGACAGCAAGTGACAACTGTGGAATAGTGGAAGCGAGCAATAGCTTCAATACAGGAGGATTGAATGCAAGTGGCACCTACGGTTTAGGAGAGACGGAAGTAGTCTTTACAGTTTCGGATGCCGGTGGCCTGAGTAGTAGTTGTACAGTAGTGGTGAGTGTCACAGATAATGTGGCTCCACAAATCACCTGCCCCGCAGATGTGTCAGTCATGGTTGATCCCGGAGAAAGCAGTGTATTCATCGGAAATCTCGTAGCCACAGCTACCGATAATTGCACCCCCGATCCTGAGATCAGTAACAATCAGAACTCAGAGGGAGATGACGCCTCTGGAGATTATCCGGTGGGTATTTCCATGGTAATCTTCACGGCTGAGGATGATTTCGGAAATGCATCAAACTGTACGACCAATGTTGAAGTGATTGATGTACTACCATTGGTGTTGAACTGTCCTGATGATGTTGAAATTTCAGTGGAGGAAGGTCTATGTGGAAGGAATTTGTCCTTAATGGCAGGATTGGAAGGAGGAATAGAGCCGGTAGTGGTGACCAACACCAAAACCTCCAATGGCCTGGATGCAAGTGCCTTCTATGATGTAGGTACAGAGGCAGTAGAGTTCACCGCCACAGCAGATGACGGGGAGACTGCGAATTGCTCTGTAATTGTAACCATAGTGGACGATGAGTCACCGGAGCTGGCATGTAATGACCTAATGATAGAGTTGGCTAACGCCCCTGTCAGTATTGAAGTGGAAGACATTGTGACCTCTGCTGAAGATAATTGCGGAATAGAAAGCCTGTTGCTGAGCCAATCAGAATTTGGATGTGATGATTTGGGTACTCATACCGTACTGGTGACTGCTACAGATGAAGCAGGTAATGAAGCAACTTGCACCGCAATGGTAACGGTAGAAGACAACACACCACCAACAGCGGTTTGCGGTGAAATAGACCTGGTATTTACAACGGTTCTGGAAAGTGCTACTCCCGACATCAATGATCTGGACGGAGGAAGCAGTGATGCCTGCGGAATCATGGGACTGAGTGCAGATATACCTGAATTGAGTTGTGCAGATGCCGGTCCAGTTGAAATCCAGTTAACCGTAGAGGATCCAAATGGCAACACCTCTGTCTGTACTGCTGTGGTCAATGTAGTATGTGCAGCAATGGAGTTTGAAATTAGCGGTGAGATATACCACGAGGATGGAAGCATGGTTGGTGGGGTTAAAGTTGATTTATTGGGATTTGAGAATGCGAATTTTGAAACTGCATCTGATGGTGAATATGAATTTACGGTATTCGGAGGCACTAATGCGGTGATTATCCCATCCAAAGGCACCATGCCGACTGAAAATGTGACTACGCTTGATTTATTAATGATACAAAGGCACATTTTGGCTAAGGAGTTACTGGATTCTCCCTATAAGATTATTGCCTCCGATGCAAATGGAGATGGAGTCACCTCCACATTTGACCTTATACTATTCCAGACTTTAATTGTAGGTCTGATTCCAGAATTGCCCATGCCTTCCTGGGTTTTTGTAAAATCCTCTTATGAGTTCCAGGACCCGACCCATCCACTAGGAGAATCTTTCCCCACTGTTCGTGCTATTCAGGGAGTGATGACAGATTATAACGACCAGGATTTCATAGGGGTAAAACTTGGCTATGTGAAGTACTCCATCAATGGAGGTTCCAGAGTGATGCGCGGAAAGCCGATGGAAATGCTGCTTGTACAGAGTGGCCCGGATGTGTTGATCAAAACAACAGAGGCCATTGATTTAAGTGGAATGAGTCTGAGTCTTGAGAGAGGAGCAAGCGACCGAATATCTGAGAGCTTGCTTTCTGAGCAGGGGCTGTCCAATTGGCATATAGATGAAACAGGCACACTGCGCTACATATGGACAACTGGAGGAATCCTCAATGCCGGGAAAGGAGAAGTCCTGTTCCGCATGGAGAATGTACAGGTGTCAGACATTGTGCAAAAGGAAAATGATCGTCTGCCCTCTGAGGTAGTTACGGGGGATAAAGTCGTCAGACCGGTACATTTTGTCGAATGGGAACAACCGGAAGATGGTTTGTCTCTGGAAGTTTATCCCAATCCATTCCATCAAATGACACGTATTTTTGTCAATGGCCTGGGAGAGGAAACCGGATTATTAGAAGTATATGATGTGTCCGGCAATCTGCTGATTCAAAGGAGTGTTGAAAACGGTGAAGTGGTACGTTTGAATCAATTGTTTGGTGACATGCCTGCAGGTGTATTGATTGTTAGACTAAGTTCATCAAATGAAGTAAAGCTGAAAAAAGTGGTAGGGTTTAAGTAGAGCCTACTAAAAAGTAACTTGTACAATTGCGGCCATCGATCAAATAGATGTTCTATTTGCATTGGAAAAAGGGCCTATACACAAGGAAAATGTTGGGCCTGGGAAAATGAAATTCTGATTGAATAGAATAAAAATCAGGACATTAGAAATAAGCATAGGGCACATCGCTCTGATAGCCATAACTATACATATTGGGTAACTTTTGTCTAATGTTTTTGCCCAATCTGACCATTTACTCTTGTATCCATGGCTAAGGAGAAAATTATGATTCATAAGACTTATCCCGGTGGAATTTCAAGGTTCACGGACCAGGATGATATCTCTAACACCAAAATTTCTTGCCAGACCTGAATGATTTTTTACCAGACCCTAATTACTAGCTACACAAAATGACAGTATAGACTTCCAGGAATTCTGAATATTCAATCAATCCAGGGGGACTAATAGAAGGCAAACTTCAGCGGCGAGGCATCCAATTTCATCAGGCGAGGTGGATCAATATACCTCGGCTATTCAGAAGCAAAACATTACAAAGCAGAACTCTGTGCGCTGAAATCCGGATAGAGGCACCCGTTACATCACCCGCATACCCTCTTCCTCCGTCACCTTCTCCAATAAATCTTCAATAACACGAAGCTTTTCAGCTGACCGTTCGTCCAGCAATTCGAATTGAAGGTAATCGATGATCCGTTGCATAAGTTCAATAGATTCCTCGGTACGGCCGAGTTCCTTGAGAATTAATGCCCTTTCATGAATGGCCATAATATGAAAGTAAATGTCAATCCAGCCGACCCGGTGATATTCCCTTATTGTCCTGGCATTGTATATGAGGGCTTTATTTAAATTGCCCAGTGCTACATGGCATCTGAAAGTGTTGAACAGGCTTTGGTGATACTGGTCAGAGTCAAATTTCTCCATAAAATAGACCACCTTAAAATAAAATTTGGCGCGCTTCAATAGCTCAATTGCCTCTCCTGGCTTACCCTCTCTCAATAATTGAGACCCGTGCACAAGAGTGACCTCTATTAAATCCTTGTAGGTTTGACTGAAGTTACCCCAAAAAAACTCTCTGTCCAGGGTATGTTCTCCGGAGTAAGAATCCTTATAAGTGGGAGAATCAAGCTCAGATATCATGTGTTCAAACCGGTTGAGCTGAGCCCTAAATTGTGCATAAGTGCGTTTGGAAGAAATAGCCATTTTCTCAAGCTCGAGAGTAATCAGGGAGTCCAGCCACATCTCTGACACTTTAAGGTCATTGTCTTGAAAAGCGTTAAAAGATTTATAACCTGCCTCACTTTTACGCAACTGGATTGACAGTTCTTCATTTTGCCCAACGAAAGCCGTTCTCAACTGTTTCATTGGAAACTTTTCTGAGGGCATAACAATCAAAAGAACAGCCAGGGAGAGGACCGCAGCATACCGAATCAAAATCAATTCAAAATACAGGTCTCTGACCTCCCCTTTTCTCGCAATAAGATGCCATATCAACAAGGCAATGAGCAATCCGCCTGGGATAATCAAATATATCAAAGAGCTTAAATCAATATGATATATCGTGAAAAAAAACGGGATGTAAAACAAGACCGGAGACATCCCCAAACCGGCCAATATAGAGATGGTATAATTGAGCTCACGATCGGGATTCAATACAAACTGGGCCATAAACAGGTAGCAAAAAGCCAGACCAAAGTTAGCTGCCAGGTAAAAGTAAAAAAACACATTGCTGTCTATCAACTGTCCGAGGAACAACAAAAGCGTGACCGTGAGGAAGAAGATTTCCCCCCAGGTGATCTTTACCCGGCCTTTGTACTTGATCATCGCATTCCTGTTTAAAACACCATCCTACCAAATATTCGACTAAGGTAATGATTTATGGGGAAATTTGAGAAAAGGTTGAAGGAACTACACGGATAGTACGCAATGCAGGAAAACATAATCGCCTGAAACTTTGAGAATATGGTTGCCTGAATATGATTAGCCACATCCTTATTTCCCATGGCCTCCGAAATATCCCCATTCATAACGCATCTCCTTATTTTAAAAAAAGTCATATATTGCAAGGTGCAGGGGCAAAAGGTCCCAATACAATAGCGAAGCTGCAATGACTGGAATCAATGAACAAATACATGTCTGGATGAGTAGTAAAGCAGTTTTTGCAAATAAATTGATAATTATACTGACCATTCTGGTTACTCTATCGGCATGTGAGCTAAAAACGAATAATATCAATGATATGACTGACAAAAAATCAAGTGGCGAATCAGAAGCTCAAAAGGACACAACTCCCCGGGTAACAGGCATCGGAGGCATCTTCTTTTTCTCGGACGAGCCGGAGCAAACAAGGAACTGGTATTCCGAAAATCTGGGGCTGGAAGTCAATGAATGGGGATCGAGCTTTGAATTCCGAAACGCCAACAGGCCGGACGAAATTAATTACCTGCAATGGAGTCCATTTAAAACCGGCAGTGAGTATTTTGCCCCCTCCAAAAGGGAGTTCATGATTAATTACCGGGTCAATGACATTGAGGGTCTGGTGAAGAACCTCAGAGAAAAAGGGGTTACCATTCTCGACAGCATCGAGACCTATGACTACGGAAAATTTGTCCACATTATGGACCCCGAGGGCAACAAGATAGAGCTATGGGAACCAGTTGACAGTGTGCTCACCAAAATGGGTGGAAAGACTACCAAATAAATCCCTGGAAAAGCAGACAAATCACCGGCAGATTAATAGCGCTGAAAACGCATTTAGTTCACCTGGCTAACAAACAATCATGAACCCATTCCTAAATCGATATGAAACCTATTCCAATGCAGACCTGCTAAGGGTTTTAGAAAATGAGGAGAGCTATCAGGTGGAAGCGGTTGAAGCTGCAAAGGACATACTGGCAAAAAGAAACCTCTCCGACCGGGAGCTGGATGAAGCAAAGCGGGTTTTGGAGATAGAAAAGGATAAAGAACTGGAACGCCTTGAGGAAAGAGAAAGGGTGAAAACGACTGCGATAAACTACTTCTATGGAGCCATTGATTCCATTCACCCCATCCAAAAATCCGAAATACAAGCCGGGAGAATGGTCATCCTGATCTCCATAGTCTTTGGCCTTATCGCTCTTTACAATTGGTACACCAACCTGGGTTTTGTTCAATTTGCGCTGATTCACGGTGCAAGTCTTTACGACATCACAACCATTGAATCCCTGTTCATACCCCTTTTGCTCACTATTGCAGTGGTCCAGTTCTGCAGAATAAAGAAAAGTGGCTGGTTTCTGCTGGCTTTTTACCTGACTTACTCTACCGTCGGCTCCCTGAGTTTAATGATTCTCTACGGGGGCTTTCTCTCCGACTGGAATTCTGTGCATTTTATTGTTCTTTACCCCTCCACAAACCCGGAGACCTACCTTTTCCTGTCCCTGTTTTATGGATTGACACTTTGGGGGATAACGTTTAAAAAAATGCTGGAGCACTTTGGTGTTTCCCGCCGGGAGGCCGTTGTGACTATTGGTTTGGGGGCTGTGGCATCGAATGCCATTATACTGTCATTCATGATTACATAGGTTAGAGAAATTATTTAGTTGCAACAACCCTTTTGGGCTGTTCACCCACCGAAAAATCAGGGCAATGGACATTCTCTCAGGTTGAGTCAAATCAACCCCTGGATATCCGTTTTGGCAATATGACCTATATTTGGAAGACCAAATATCCGGGTAACTAAAAATATAGGGATGGAGAATAGGCCCGGGCAAGTCAGTCTTTTACAGAATCATCCAGGCATCAAAAAAAGACCCATGAAAAAAATTATAAATATCGCGGCATTCTTCTTTCTGATCAACATTTGTTTCGGACAGGATTACAAAGAACATTTCGATCTTTTGATAATGGAGGGTGACACAGCACAAATGACCAAACTTCTAACGGAATGGGAAGCAGAAGAGCCTGAAAATCCAGAGTTGTTCACAAGCTATTTCAATTATTATATACTCAAATCGAGGCAGTCATTTATGTCCATTTCACATCAGTCTCCAGGGGGAGAAGGGTTTCAGCTAATAGACAGCCTTGGGCAAGTAGCGGGATATTTTGGGGAAAAAGTTATTTACGATCAAAAAACCGCACAAAAGGGCATTGACAAAATTGAGGAGGGGATTGCACTCTATCCCGATCGTCTGGATATGAGATTTTGCAAAATATACATTCTTGGGGAAACAGAAGATTGGGAAACCTACACCCAGGAAATTATCAAAGCCATACGTTACTCCGGGAAAAACAACAATGAATGGACCTGGACTTTTGATGAGGCCTTAGAAGATGGTAAAGAAATTTTCCATGGCAATTTACAATCGTATCAGGTTGATCTATTTCTAACAGAGGATGATGACCTTTTAAATAATATCAGACTTATCGCTGAGGAAATCTTGAATCTACATCCAGGGCATATTGAAAGTTTAACCAATATTGGAAATACCTACCTGGTGACAGCAGATTATGAAAAAGCCATAGAGTTTTTGTCAAAGGCCAAAAACCACGATCCCGGGGATGTGGTGGTT
>PWJP01000246.1 GCA_003559985.1 Saprospirales bacterium | reverse complement strand
CACTTCGGGCGGAGGAACTACTGCTGAACGGCAGAGATTGGATGGCCAACCAAAACGGGTCAGAGGTGTACTCAAAAGTGGTTTGATTCATGGTTGGATTAACCCCCGCTTCAAGTTGAATGGATTCCTCCAGTTTTTCACCTTGTCTCAGATAAAGAGGGAAAGTCCTGGTAATCCAAATATCGGAGGAATGCACCGACACCAGTCTCCGCTCACCATCTGAAACACCGCCCGACTGCCCTGCAACAGAAATTTCGATCAGGGGTGGAATCTCCCTTGAGATATTGAGGTCGAAAAAGACCGTTTGGCTCACTCCGGGATCGAGAACTGCTTTTAGAGCCTGATTTTCAACTATTTTACCCGAAATGTCTGCACCCGTAATGGCATTCTTAATCACAATGGCGACATCCAATTCCAGTTTGTCCTCCGAATTATTCACCAATCTGACCGGAAATCCGAGTTTGTCCCCCTGCATTAAAAACCGGGGCCAATTAGGAAGGACCATAAAGTCTTTAGATGTAGTGGCCTCAAAATCCCTTAAACCAAATTTCAGGTCTTCGGTGAGGCCGAGAATCTGGAACTTCCATGAGGTAAGTGCTTCACCCATTTCAAAATCTACTTCCACTACCCCGTTTTCATCGGTTCGCAAATCCGGGTAAAAGAAAACCGTCTCATCAAAATTTTCTCTAACAATCTCATCCATTTGAATAACCGTCTCCTCTTCCTCTCTGGAGGGATCAATTAAGGGGACCATATAATCAACCACCATCATTTCCCTTGCAGCAGGGCTTTCCGGGTGGCCTGCTGACCTGGCACGCAAACCCGGTATATGATTGAACCAGGATATTAGGTCTGGGTAATTTTTAGTCTTATCAATTCCAGGATGTACTATCCTAAAAAAACCACGTGACCCAACAGATCCGGTAGTCCGGGCAGAAATTTCCACCCTTGAGCTTCTATTCCTGAATGGATTTAGCGACCAATTATTAGGTGCAAATTCATCCAGTGATTTATCATACATTGAGGCCAGCACATTTGCCTGCACGGCATTGCCCTCTTTGTCGAGCAACTGAAATCTCCAGGTCTGGCGACTGCCGGGAGCTGGATCAGAATCAAATTCAATGGGAGTTATCGAGAGTCTTTTATTATCAAAAGGAACCGGAATAAAGATCTGCTCCGCAAAAAAATGATTATTTGTCAAACCTGTAAAGGTAACATGCATGCCGCCCCGGTTTTCCTCCTCTATTTCCACTGGCAAAGTTCCCTTTTCGACAGTCCAGCGCATATCTGCATCCCCTTGTTTTGGTTCCTTGATGATCAGTACGTGAGACATGTCATAGTGAGAAAGTCTTTTAATCAGTGCTGTTTCGCCCGGTTGGTACTGTTTCTGATCCAAAAAAAGGCTGAGGGCTGCACATTTTCCATATTCTTCTCCGGGAAAATTAACAAGTTGATGCACATCGGAGTAAAGGATTACGGAGTCTTTGGATTCCAGGTCAATTACATTCAATACATATACTCCTATGGGAAATTTTGGGGTGAATGAAATATTTAACTTGCCATCTACCACCAATTCCCGACTGAGAAAAAACTCCTTCCGCTCCCAGTTTTCAAACTTGTATTCTTCCTTATAGGGTGCCAGTGGAAACCGATGATTAAAATCTTCCTTTGAGAGCAAATGATGCGTTGGCGACCGCCATTTTCGAGGCAGTGGAATTTGGTCCGGCTGCTTTAATTTCTGAATGGACACTTTCAACTTCCTGTCCAATGGAACCCCATCCAGGTTTCTAATCCTCAACTGACCTGAAACCTCCCCTTTGTTATCCAGTGTTCTTGGCAGACTTACATCTACGCTTACAGGATTGTCAGAAACCCTAATACTTTTTGAAAGGCTGGTAGATTCTCCTGCATCATCCGTCAGATCCAGGCTCAATCTGTAATGATAAACACATTGCGCGCAATCCTCCATATCACTCATTCGGACAGCTTCAAAAGACAAATTGAAATTACCTTCAGAATCGGTTTGTGTTTCACCGTGCGCCACCTCAATTTCTTCACTCGCTGAGGGAGGAAAGTAATAGCGCGATCGGAACCACCAGGGGGCAGATACTGTGCGGTGTACCCGGTACTCCACAGAGGCACCCGATACGGAAAATCCGGCATAGGCCCGGGCATTTCCACTTACTTCAATAGTATCTCCGGGGCGGTACTCTCCGATTATGTCATCCAACTCAGCAAACAAGGTGGGTCTCTTGTACTCCTCCACCCTAAAGGTACTGGTAGATCCACGAGCTCGATTGCTCAGTGAAATAGTCATCCTTCCAAGGATTCCATCGGGGGCAGTAAAGCTTCCGTAAAACGCTCCGAATTCATTGGTACTGAGTTCAATGGTCTGAACTACCTTCCTGTTTGCATCCCGAACCAATACCTCTACATCCTCCCCCGGGCTCAATTCTCTACTTACATCGCCATCTCTCTTACTCAATAAACCTTTGAAGTAAACCCTCTGTCCAGGTCGGTAAATCTTGCGATCCAGGAAGAAGTCAACCCTTTCAGCCGTGTAGCGAAAGAAATCGCTCCCACTGGAATTTCGGGTATTACCACTGTAAAGGGTATCGTTCTCAAAAACCAACCTCGGGCTAAAAACATGTGTACTTTCCACATCCGGCCAATCCACTCTTCCATCCTCATCACTGTAAAAAATGTCAAGAGTTCGGTCATAATGGCGCCTTTGGCTCCTGTCATACCGGCTTTCCAATTGGGTCACTTCAACCCCCTCGATCGGTACTCCAGTAACCCTATGCAGTACAAAACTACTCTCAAGGTCGCGATTGATACGATAATTAAAATGAGTGAGATTGGAGGACTGGAAATAAGACCACTTGATAACGTTATCGCTCCCCTCCTCTTCATCGTCCACCAAATTGGCAGTTATAATATAGATCCCATTGGACAACCCATTCATTGGGACCTCCACGCGATGCCTGTGGTGGTTCCCATCATTGGGCAATGAAACGACCTCCTCTTCAACCGCATCCCTCATCTCAATTTCCGCACGTATACGTGCACCATCGTGCTGCCTCCAGGCCATTTGGTCTTCGCGGGATATGCGGAAAACGCGCAATTGAATTTTGTCAATATTTCTGTAATCCAGGGAGACCAAAAAGTCGGTATCCAGAGGAACAGCATCGTCCATCTGAAAGGAGAAGTCAATTTCCTCAATCTGAGAAATAAGATTTTTCGCAAGGTCCGCACCATAACTCCCGGGGTGGTTTTCCACTGCCTTTTGTGCGTACTCACGAGCAATAATATAATATTCTTCTGCCGGGTGATTCTCCCCAGGTCTGTAATCACCTGCTCGATCTAAATAATGCCTACCTATTAAATTTAAGAACTCCGCCTGTACTTCGGTATCTGCATACTCCTCCACCCCTTGAGCCAGGGCTTCCCGGAACATTGACTCACACTTAGCACCCTGGCAAAGCGATTCCATAATGTTGTACCGGCCGAGATCAAGGTCTGCAAGAACTGAACGATCATCATTTTCCAGGGCTTCTCTCAAAATATCCTGTAGTAGGAGAATGGTACGGGATGAAAAATCGGGCTGGTCAGTCTCCGGGACTTCAAAATTGTGTTCAGTAAATTCTTCTACCGGAGCAAAAAACTCAGGGGAATTAACCACAACCTCAGGAAGGGCAACGGGCTGCCTGTGATTGGCAAATTGATAGAATTTAATAGCTCTGCTCTGCAGCAAATGCCGAACATTGGGTCTTCGGGCACGTCCAAGAGAGTCGCCGGATACGATCTCCCCCAGACTCTCAATTCGCTCATCTGCTGTTGCTTTAGATTCCAGTGAAGCACGGTAAGCTTCATCGGCTTTTCTCAGGAAGTGGCCCCTGGTCCAGGTATCTACATCTTCCTCATCCACCTGGTCCACTTCAGTATAACGACTAATGGTGTGCCGCCGGCTTTGCAGATAAAACATATAGTACTCCCCAAGTATGGAATATAAAACTGAACTCACCACCGGTCCACATCTCTCAATTTCCCCCTCCAAAAAGTTTATGATACGGAGTGGTTCATCCCTGTATAATCTATGTACATACTTATTTCGGTAAACCACAGCCTTGAGGTAATTTTCCCGGTCCCTTTCCTCCCAGGCCTTTTCCAAAATCACCTCAGTCAATTCCAGTGCAGAGCGATGCTTCCCCAGTCTTTCCAGTGAATCGATTTGACTCCAGGTAGGATCAGAATCATTTATCGAACTGTCATTTCGTGACAAGAAGGAGAAGGCGAGAAGGAAGCCCAGTAACACTAAAGAAAAAAAACGCATACCTATCAATTTTCAGGCAGGGAGAACTACCCGTTAAAAAAATCACTGATTTTCAACAAAATATGGAGTCGTGTGAATAAACGATGCAATTCGTTGATCAATTGGTGCAAAGTAGAGATAATCAATAAATTTGCCCGCTTTTTGGGCCATCATTTTTTACCAAAGTTAAAATAGATTAACTTTACCCCTCGAATAGAAGATATACTTTGACAAATATGGCGAATAAATTCTACCCGCTCAGGGTGAGCAAAATAGAGAGACTGACAGCGGAATCGGTGGCTGTGGAACTAGAGGTGGATGGGGAATTGAGAGATTTATTCCGATTTGTTCCCGGACAGTATCTGACGTTTAAGCGCGAAATTGAAGGTGAGGAAGTGAGGCGAAACTACTCCATTTGTGCAGCTCCAAGCGAAGGAGTCCTCAGGGTGGGAATCAAAGAACTCAAAGGCGGAAAATTCTCAACTTTTGCCAACAGGAAGCTCAAAGAAGGAGATACGTTGGATACCCTGCCACCGGAAGGTAACTTTACCCACAGCCCGGATGCGGGAAAAAAGGGCAATTACACCGCCTTTGCCTGCGGAAGTGGGATCACCCCAGTTTTGAGTATTTTGAAAACTGTTTTGAAAGAAGAACCGGAGAGCAATTTCACCCTATTTTACGGAAACAGAGGGGTTTCAAGCATCATGTTTCGAGAAGAACTGGAAGGACTGAAAAACCTCTACCTCGACCGATTTTCCCTCTATCACATACTTAGCCGGGAAAGAGGCGATATATCCCTTTTTGAGGGAAGAATCGACAAAGAAAAGGTAGATAAATTTGCCCGCGTGTTTTTTGAACCAAAAAATTCAGACGCTATATTTCTTTGCGGACCCGGTCAAATGATACTCGACCTCAAGGACCATTTTGCTGAGATGGGCATTCCCAAAAGCAAGGTG
>PWJP01000061.1 GCA_003559985.1 Saprospirales bacterium | reverse complement strand
TATCAGATACGGAGTTAATTTCTGTGTTGAGAATGTCATAGACATTATTGATGTTGTCGAAACATGCTCCGTGGACCTGTGGAATACAGCGGAAGGAATAGGGATCCTGAACGTGTTGTTTATCCCTGAGATTAATATCCGATTCATTCAGCCAGCTCAGAACTTCCGAGGCTACATTGCTTTGACCCTCGTGGGGCCTGATTTTGTGGATGAGCGGATTAAAAGGTCCTGTGTGACAATTAAACGCTTCAAGACTTAGCGCCGCACAGAGGTTGGCAAGCTTGAGCAACAACTTTGCTCGCACTGTCGCACAAATACCGTAACCGCTGGAAAACTGGGTGCCATTGATGAGAGCAAGACCCTCCTTTGATGCGAGTTTCATGGGTTGCCATCCGTTCTCCTTCAGGTAGTCTTTAGCCTCGACGGTTTTACCCTTCCAGTTCACTTTGCCGGCACCAATTAGGGGGAGGCAGAGGTGTGCAAGTGGGGCCAGGTCTCCGGATGCACCCAGGGATCCCTGTTCATAGACCACCGGGGCCGCTCCCGAATTGTAAAAATCGGTCAGTCGATTGACCAGCTCCAGTCTGACCCCGGAGTGCCCAAGGCTCAGGTTTTTTATTTTCAAAAGCAACATGGCCCTGCTGATCTCATCCGGTATGGTGTCTCCGGTCCCGCATGCGTGTGAGAGAAGCAGATTTTCCTGCAATTGTTCCAGTTGGTCGTCTTTGATGACCACGTCACAGAGGTGACCGAAACCCGTGTTTATACCGTAGTGAATTCCGCCTTTTTGCAAGGTGTTGTCCAGGTATTCCCTACAGCGTACAATACGGTCCACGGCGTCCTTTCCCATTTGTATTTCAGCCCCTTTTTTCAGGCATCGGTAAATTTCTTCAGGCTTGGTTTGATGATCTGCTATGGTCAGTATCTGGTCTTGTGACATATAAATGTACCTAATTTTTTTCAAAAGTCTGAATTGATCCGGGGCCGCGGCATATTGAGGCTTTCCGGCTTTTTGATACCCACTCCTTGCAGGGAATGGAATGGGCAAAAATACGGATATTTTATCAAGGGGAGAAATGAGTTGGTCGAACAGTTATGTACCTCAGATAATATTCGCGGGGGAATTAAAGTTATTGGTGAGAAAAATTATCCGCGTATAAAGCAATCTGCAAATAAGCGGTTCCGGTTTTAGTAAATCGGATATTTTACCTTAATTTTGGCCCTTTAAACAAATGAAAATTATGAAAAACACTATTCTTACCCTGCTCGGTTTTGCAATGTTTGCCGGGACTTTGAGTGCTCAGCAAGTAGCTGTGGTAGATGTGGCCAAGGTGCTGGAAAATGTAGCGGAATACCGCCAGGCTCAAAGGGAGCTCGACAATATAGCAGCGGGTTGGCAACGTGAGATAGCAGAGGAATACGACAAGATTCGCAGTATGTACAATCGCTATCAATCAGAACAGGTGCTGCTGTCAGATGAGCAGAGGACAGAGAGAGAAGAGGAGATTATGGACAAGGAAAAGGAAGTTCGCGAATTGCAACGGGCCCGCTTTGGACCTGAAGGTGAGTTATTCAGGAAACGCCAGGAACTGGTGGCCCCCATCCAGGACAGAGTGTATGGAGTAATTGAAGATTACGCCAATTCCCGGGGATTTGATATCATCTTCGACAAGAGTAGTGAATCCGGCTTGATTTTTGTCGGCGACCGTTTTGACAAGACAGAAGACATCCTTAGAAGAATAGATTAATCGTTTAATAAATTTGTCATGGTGTAAGTGGAACTTATATTTGTTACATTTGCGTCCGTTATTGAAAATCGCAGTAATTGTTAATTATAAAAACCAGATCGATGAAAAAAACAGGCATTATACTGATCGCATCTGTCCTGCTATTCACTGTGGGATTGACCAATGATTTGTTTGCCCAAAAAGTCGCGCACTTAAATTCGGCCCAAATTCTCTCCGAAATGCCCGAGGTTTTGGCTGCCGATGCTGAGCTCGAAACGCTTCAACAGCAACTCGTAGCCCAAGCACAGCGCAAGGTTGAAGCTCTGCAAAGAGATTATCAGGAATTGATGCAAAGAGAACAGCAGGGAGATCTCTCTCCGCGCCAAATGCAGGAAGAGCAAATGAAGTTGAGAGAAAAGGAAATGGAACTCCAGCAAGAGGATCAGCAAATTCAACAAACACTGATGCGCAAGCGAGAGGAGTTGTTGGACCCCATTATTGATAAAGTGCAGAGAGCCATTGAAGATGTGGCACGCGAGAACAACTTTGAATACGTGCTCGATACCAGTGCAGGTACTGTATTGTACTTTGATGAGTCTATGAATATCGGAGCACTTGTAAGAGAAAAATTGGAACTGAATTAAACCTGCCGGGTTTAGCAGATATACACTGAATTGATCTCAAGTATAAGCCCTCAAGCGCCAAATTGCTGTGTTTGAGGGCTTTTTTTATGTGGCTTCCAATTCCCTGCCCTCCCCGGGCTTATGTGCTTTATAGCGTCCCTTGCCGCATTTGGTGCCATTGAATTCTTCCGTTTTTCTCAACTCCCGTTGTTTTTCTAGTGGCAGTTGGATGAAGTCTTTGCACTTGGCAGAGCAACATTGGTTGTATTTTTTAGCACAGTCGGCACATTGAATGAAAAGTATGTGACAGGCGTCATTGGCACAGTTGACGTGCTCGTCACATGCCTCACCACACTGATGGCAGCGGGCGATCACCTCTCCGGAAATGCGCTCCCCGAGCCGCTCGTCAAAAACGAAGTTCTTGCCCACGAATTTATTTTCCAGCCCTTTTTTTCTCACCTGTCGGGCGTACTCGATGATGCCACCCTCGAGCTGGTGTACTTTTTTGAAGCCACGATGCTTGAAATAAGCACTTGCCTTTTCGCAGCGAATGCCTCCAGTGCAGTACATCACAATGTTTTTATCCTTTTTGTCGCTGAGGATGTTCTCTACCTCGGGAAGGGCTTCGCGAAAGGTCTCTACATCGGGGCAAATGGCGTTTTGAAAGTGGCCGACTTCTGACTCGTAGTGATTCCGCATATCCACAATCACTGTATCCGGGTCCTCAGCCAGTTGGTTGAATTTTTCAGCAGGCAGGTGAATTCCTTTATCAGACGGGTCAAAAGAATCGTCATTGAGCCCGTCAGCCACAATTTTGTGCCTCACCTTGATGGTCAACTTAAAAAAGGACTTACCGTCATCCTCAATGGCAGTGTTGAGTCTGATGCCATTGAGCTTAGGATTCAGATTGTATATGTAGTCCTTCAGTGCTTCAAAATTTTCCTCGGGAACCGATATCTGCGCATTGATACCCTCTGAGGCCACGTAAACCCTGCCCAGTACTTTCAATTGGTCAAATTGCCTGAACAATTCATTGCGAAAGGCCTGAGGGTCCTCGATTTTAAAGTACTGATAGAAGGAAAGTGTTCGCCTTTGTATCCGTTCGGTTAAAAGCTTTTCCTTCAATTCCTCCCGGTTGATTCTATTGAATAGCAATTTCTTCATGGTGAATTAATGACTCTTTTGTAAAGGTTATTGGGAAACATCTCTGACTTCTTAGCAGTGTTCTCTTAACAAAAACACTCAATTCTTACTGATTCTCAGCCTGCAAAGATACAAAAAAGACGCCATTTGGAACCGGGCCGGGCTTTTTTAGTACCGAGGGAATGGAAGTGAAGGGGAACTGGTATTCAAAGTGACCGAAGATTACTTCATCAGGCCAAAAATTTTGGCATAGCGTGTGAGCTCTCCCTGGTTACTGACCTTGATCTGTCCTGTCAGCAGGGCAATTAATGGGTTGACTTCTTTGTTGACCACCATCATGAAGTTTTTTGCCTTGCCCTTAACCACGCATTTTGGGGTGCGTTGAAGGCCCTCCAACACCAATATTTCTCCCTTTTCTATTAGCACAGTGAGTTGGCCACCCCCGTCACCCGATAGATCGAAGTGAAAACAGGTGCTGCTGTCTTTTATACTCTCCGGGGTTACTCTTCCGGGCAAACCTTTTACGAATTCAGCTGCGGTCATTCAATTGCATATTTAGGTCAAAAGTAATCAATTGTCTGGAAAAATTATGCCAGATTCTTAAATTAAGGCAATTTTCCCATTATGATTCCTCGTCTTGTTGGGCAAATACCCTTCTGAGCAGGTCGGAGGTTCGCATATTGATATCCTGCCGAATAGCTCTTTCCTCCACTGCAATCCGGTCGAATAGAGCATCTAATGCCTGGTTTGTCACATAGTCATCCAATCGCGGGTTGGATTCTTCGATAAAAGGAATTTGGTTGTAAGCGGTGACAGCACTTTCCCAGTATTCCAGTGCATTGAATTTGTCCAGGGCTTCAAAAATTACGGGATTAAATTCGTCGTAAAGGCTTTCTCTTGTAGAGAGTATGAGGTAGTTGGTAGCCGCGTAATCATCGCCTCGCAGTATGTCCCATGCATCGCGAATTGTCATTTGCCGGATGGCATCTCTGAAAATGGGAGTGGCCCTGCTAACCGCGTCTTCAGCACTTCGGTTTATTCGCTCAAGTACGATGTTTTCCACCTGGGAAAAGCCGGGTACGCGCTGCAGCCTGTCGGTAATTTGCCGGGCTTCCGGAGGTAGTAAAATTTTATAATCGGTCTCTAAAAAACCGTCTGTGCTGCCGAGGAAATCCACACCTGATGCCACTCCGTTATTCAGTGCCTCTTTGAGCCCCATGGCTACCTCTTCAGTGGTCAATTGACGCTCGGTAACACCGTCTAAAATTCTTCTGACATCGCTCGAAGAACAACCCTGGATAGTGAGGGTGATAAGGAGAATGAATGCGATTGCTTTTAATGGATACATACTTTCTGATTTGTGAACCCTGACATTTTAGGGTGAAGATAATCAATAAGTGTAACTTTGTTCTGAAAACCTTTAACGGTTAAGTGTGGAAAGGGTTGATGGATTGAGGTGCATTGTATTTGTAAGAATGATTCAATGAAAATCGGAGAACTAATTGGTCAGGGGAAGTATCGAGATTGCTACAGCGTGGAAGGAGGTCATCTTTGTGGAAAGAAAATGAGACCTTTTCAGTTTCGATTAAAATATTTTAGGCCGGGTTTCTTCAGGGACCTGAATAAGGAAGAATTGAAGGTGTATGAGTCGCTTCCCTCGGAACTCAAAGCGTTTTTTCCGGCAAACTATCAGATAAAGGGTGATTATTTGTTGTCCGAGAGGCCCAGAGATTTCGATGGCAAGTACTCTCAAATAATCATAGAACACGGGCCGGTTCACAATGTCCATTTCTGGAATGATATTGAAACCATAT
>PWJP01000094.1 GCA_003559985.1 Saprospirales bacterium | reverse complement strand
CTCTTTTGGACAATTCCAACACACCTGCAGGGGTGACAGCCACTCTGTTTTCACTGGGTTTTATCTCCTTTGGAACACCTATTATCATGACTTTTTTATTTTGAGGGCGCAAGATAGAAAGGTTTGGACAATTTTCGAATGAGAGAAGGCAATTTTCGGTCTGTGATTTGCAGGAAATTGGGTGGTTTAATTGACAATGGACAGTTGACAATTGAAAATGGCGCATGGTGTTTTGGTACATCTATTTGTTGATACGCACAGACGTACGTATTTTTCCTACCCTTCCTATGTATATCCTAAGATCTTTTACACTCAAGGCATTGCGTCCTATACAGGTTTCTATTTGATCGCCAGAGGCGTAATTTTACTTTATACCACCTCTAGGGTGTTCCTGCATATGGTCTGAATTATTTTTTAAAATTATTCCATCCTTATGGGATTCCAATATATCGCATGATCAATTTGACCTGGACAAGGGGAATCCGCGAAATCTATCTAATCCATTAAATCCGTGATTCAGATAATTTGGGATTTTGGATTTTTGCAGAGGAGGAGGGGAGACTGTTCAGTAAAGTGTGTCAAAGATAATTACTTCAAAATCAACAACCCCTGTGAATGGATATAATACCAGGCTTATGGAGGTAGCGACTAGAAGAGCCATCAGGAATCAACCATCAGCCGGTCATAACCCCATCTCACCACTCACAACTAACTAATAGGGTTGTTGTTTTGGATTTCTTCCAGGAGGCGTTTGAGTTCGTCTTCGCTGTAAACCAGGACTTCGCGGGCCTTGCTTCCTTCGCTGGGCCCAACGATGCCAAAGGCTTCGAGTTGGTCCATAATCCTGCCGGCGCGGTTGAATCCGAGTTTGAGTTTGCGCTGTATCATGGAGGTGGAGCCGGACTGGCCCTGGACCACTACATGGGCCGCATCGTCAAACATCTCGTCCAGTTCGGATGCGGATATTCCGCCGGCGCCTGTGGAGCCTTCCACAGAGAATTCTGGTAGCATATAGGGTTCGGGGTAGCCGCGTTGGTCTCCAATGAAATCCAGTACCTCTTCCACCTCGGGGGTATCTACAAAAGCGCATTGGAGTCGGATGATATTGCCGCCTACGGAGAGTAGCATATCGCCCCTTCCGATGAGTTGATCGGCGCCCCCGGCATCCAGTATGGTCCTCGAATCGATTTTGGAAGTTACCTTGTAAGCGATTCGGGCGGGAAAATTGGCCTTGATGATACCGGTGATGATGTTGACCGAGGGTCTTTGAGTGGCGATGACCAGGTGGATACCAACTGCTCTCGCTAATTGCGCCAATCTCGCAATGGGCATTTCAATTTCTTTGCCCGCCGTCATGATCAGATCGGCAAACTCATCGATGACAAGAACAATAAAGGGCATGAATTTATGACCCTTTTGGGGATTGAGTTTCCGCGCGACAAATTTCTTGTTGTACTCCCTGATGTTTCTGGCACGCGCCTTTTTGAGCAGGTCGTATCGCTGGTCCATTTCGATGCAAAGGGAGTTGAGAGTCTCTATTACTTTGGTGGTGTCGGTAATGATAGGCTCACTTTGACCTGGCATTTGCGCCAAAAAGTGTTTTTCCAGTATGCCGTAGGGGTAGAGTTCTACCTTTTTGGGGTCGATCAGTATGAGTTTGACCTGTGAGGGGTGGTTGTGGTAGAGCAAACTCACCAAAATTGCATTAATACCTACTGATTTTCCCTGTCCGGTGGCTCCGGCCATCAAGAGGTGGGGCATTTTAGCGAGATCGGCAATATAGACCTCATTGGAGATGGTTTTTCCAAGTGCAATGGGTAGGTCCATACCCGTTTTTCCAAATTTATCAGTTTTGATCAGCTCTTTGAGAGAGACGATCTGTTTTTTCTTGTTCGGAACTTCAATGCCGATGGTGCCTTTTCCGGGAATTGGAGCGATAATACGGATGCCAAGAGCCGCGAGACTCAGTGCGATATCGTCCTCCAGGTTTTTGATTTTTTGAATGCGCACCCCGGGTGCGGGTACTATTTCGTAAAGGGTGACCGTGGGGCCGATGGTTGCCCTGATTTTGGTTATGTCGATCTTGTAGTTGGAAAGGGTGCGGATAATCTGGTTTTTGTTTTCCTCCAGCTCTTCTCTGTTGATGGAAACCATTCCGGAATCGTGTTCTTCCAGCAAATCGAGGCCCGGATTTTTGTAGCCCGATAACTCTAGCGAGGGGTCGTAAGGGTCGTCTTCTTTTTTTCCCTCATCCCGCTCAATGTCCATGACGGGATTGATATTGCCCTCCTTGTTGATCTCTAGTTCGGCACTGTCTTCTTCCGTATCGTCACTTTCTTTTTCTGTATCGTCGGCAAGACCCTTTTCAGGCTTTAATATCACCGGGTCGCTACTGCCGACTCCGGTTTGTACCTCACTGTCTTTTTCCCTGGGTTGGTCGTCCTCAAAGGAAAGGGTGGTGTATTCATAAGCGCTGGAGTTGCTTTCTGATTCAGATTGGTCATCCGATTCAGATTTAGTGTCCCCAGCGTCCTCATTCGATTCGCTATTGCCCTCTATTGTATCAGTTGCTTTTTTACTCATTCCAAAAGTGGGGAACAACCAGCTTAATCTAGCCTTTGGACTGCCGTCAGCACCACCACTGGAGAGTTTGCCAAAGTTGAGGTCAGAGGGGCCGAGGTTGAAAAGTACGATGCAGTAGGCAATCGTGAGGAAAAGTAAGAAAATGAAAGTGCCAACCTGACCGATGAAGTTGGACACCCAAACCTGAACGGATTGCCCGATGGCACCTCCCCAGGGGAAATCAGATGGTCCGCTGAAAAAATCTGCCGCAACCGCTACCAAAACCAGTGTGTATAGACAGTAAAGCGCGGTGGTCAAAATCTTTTTCATCGAGCCTCCAAAGGTGACCAGTTGGCCAAATTGAAACAACAGAATCGGCAGCACAAAAGAGGCTATACCGAATCCGTAGTAAAAAAAATAGCTGGATACAAAAGCTCCCAATCGCCCGAGCCAGTTGGCCGCAGAACTCTCCCCATCCATGAGAAATTCACTGTCGAGCGAGAGCACAAATTGCTGGTCTTCCCGCCATGTAAACAGATAGGACAGCAGCGCGATAAACAAAAACAGCGCCAAAACCATTATGAACAATCCCACAATGGTCTTCACCCGCCGGTCGCTGCTGAATGCCGCTATACCGGACCCTTTCCCACTTTTTCTTTTCCGCTTTGCCATACTTGATTTAACTGTAACAGCTACAAAAGTATGAAAATTATATTAGTCATTACTTATATGCGAAAATTTTTTTATATATTGAATTGAATGGTAAGTGAAAAGGTGGGGTAGGATGGTATATTTCATCGGGGAAAAATTTTACCTTCATTTGGTAATTATTCACACCGGGAAAGTGCCGGTTTATCAATCCTGAAACCGGGGTGGTTGAATATCTGTAAGCGGGCCTTAAAAGCATTTTTCAGGAGGGGGTACTTTTTCAGCTCTTTCTCAAAGGCCTTTCGGTCTGTCTTTTGCAGGTTGAGTAGTTCTGCTATTCCCATGACATGTTTTGAATATTTTTGATTGAAGTGATTCTGGTAATCTTTCAAGGAACCGTTTTGTTAAATGCAGCAATCAAAGATGGAATAATTACTGAAGTTTTCAAGTGTCAGGTCTCTTTTGCCGGGAATAAACACCCCGCAATTAAAATATCCTGGTAAAAATTAAGATGCCTGGGAACCAAAATATCGGATAGTAGTGTTTAATTATTATCCGATATTAAAGAGAGGCGTTTGAGTTACCTGTATTTTGGGTAGCTTTTGTTTGGGTTATTGGCAGATTGGTGGGTGAAGGCTTCGGCCTTACGGAATTGGGAAGGGAATATCGGGGATTAGTTTTTTTGCCATTTTTAAAGATATTCTATGTATATCCAGGGCACGAAAGAGAAATTATTGCAGCGCATTCAGTCGAAGAAGAAGATAGTGGATGACCACCGTCCATTTTCTGCTTCTGTAATACGTCGCTTGCGTGAGGATTGGATGTTGGAGTGGACCTACCACACCAATGCCATCGAGGGCAATACGCTGTCCCTTGCGGAGACCCGCTTGGTACTTGAGCATGGATTGACGGTTGGTGGAAAGACTCTCCGGGAGCACTTCGAGGCCATTAATCATCGCGATGCTATTTTGCTATTGGAGGAGATGGCAGGGAGCGACAGAGAGTTTACCATTTCCGACCTTTTGGACCTTCACAGACTGGTCCTCAAAAATATAGATCCTGATTTTGCAGGTCGCATTCGCAATGGAAGGGTGCGGATTGTGGGTGCCAATTTTGTGCCACCGCCACCGCACAAGTTGGATACAATGCTCGCTGCTCTTTTTTCCGAGCTGAAAGAAAAGAAGTCCGGTCTTGAGGCCCCTTTACTGGCTGCCTGGTTTCATCACAAGCTGGTGCATATCCACCCCTTTTTTGACGGCAATGGCAGGACAGCCAGGCTGGCTATGAATTTACTTCTCATGCGAGCGGGTTATCCGCCGGCCATACTGTTACAGCAGGACAGGAAGAAGTATTTCCACGCCCTCAATGCCGCCAATAAGGGCGATTATTCCAGCTTGATACTACTGGTTTTTCAGGCCGTCGAGCGCAGCCTCAATATGTACCTCAATGCACTCCCCGGGCACTACGAGGACTATCTGCCTCTGTCTGATATTGCCCGGGAGCCTGATATCCCTTATGGGCAGGAGTACCTGAGCCTCCTCGCCCGCAGGGGCCTGATCGATGCCCACAAAGAGGGAAGAAACTGGCTCACCACCAAAAAGGCAGTGAGGAAGTACAGGGAGTCGGTGGGGGATTTTAATTGACAGTTGAAAATGGGGGAAGGTGTTTGGAATCATTAACCGGTGTAGGGACGCAATGCCTTACGTCCTATATCGGGTTCTATTATATCGCAAGAGGCGTTATTATAATCATTTCATCCCTACGGGATTCATTTCTATCGAATGGTATATTTCATAGGACAAGAGAAAAACCTTAAAATTCAACAATCTCTTCGTCAAGAGTAAACAGCCGGCAACATCGAAGTTGCGATCTCCATCAGACCCCAGCGGGGTCAAGCAGCAAAACGAGAGCTTGCCCCCAATACTTTGGTGGGGGTTTCCCTCAATGGCTTGGGGGGGAACCCCTCGCTTGAGCTCACCTAAGAACAGCACCCTGAAGGGGTGCAGCAGCAATGTGGTGCGGGGAAATAGAGACTGTTCAGTAAAGTGTGTCAAAGTAAAATTTATTAAATAATCATAACTTTGACAAATGAGCAAGAAGAAAACAAAGAGTTTAGAAGAATTATTCCCTGATCCTGAAATTCGTGATCG
>PWJP01000269.1 GCA_003559985.1 Saprospirales bacterium | reverse complement strand
GTCCCCTCTGCCAACTGCATCCTCTATCGAGCGTTCTTTTTCGGTAGGCTTATAACGTTCAATTTTCTCAGGCTTTTTATAAGTAGGTGCTACCGGTTTTTTGGGCTTAACATCAGGCTTATATTCAATCCCTTGTGCAAACTTCCATTCTCTGTCTTTCGATTCGTCACTGTCAGGTTTCAAGTATCTATTTTTTGCATCTCTGGTGGAAACAAACTCGAACCCCTCACCGTGTTTACCGGCATAGATTTCGTCAACTAATGCTATCATATCTTTACGGCTCAATTTAAGCTCTTTCTGAAGCTCCCTGAATGAGATAGTAGTATGTTCATCACCTTTAGCTTTACGGTCAGCAATCACCTTGTCAATGGCCTTGGTCAAGTCTTCTGTAGTTTTGGTAGGTGTCGGCTTTTCTTTAACTTCTGGCTTAGTCTCAGGCTTTTTCTCAGGTTCAGGCTTTTCTTTAACTTCTGGCTTAGTCTCAGGCTTTTTCTCAGGTTCAGGCTTTTTTCTAAGCTCCTTCTCAAGGGATTCCATTATTGTTTTCGCCCGTTTCCCTTTATCCATGCCCGATTTATATTCAAAGAAGATTTTATTGGGATCTTTTTCCATCTGATCTAATAAATCATTATACCCTTCCCGATACAACCGTAGAGCTTCATTATATTTTGCTTTTTGTTTGTCAGTCAGTTTGTCTGGGTTAATATCAACACCCTTTCTTTCATCTCCCCAAATTGCGTCATGATAATGCTTTGCCGCAAATGTTTGGTCAATCCAAGAATCTCTATCAACAGCAGCCAAACCAAAGCGAGAAACAATCATGTTCCGCTCATCCTTCATTTCGGCTATATTTTCTTTATAATGTGGGCCAAGCATTTTTTTCAAATACTTTCGATGTGTTCTTTTTGCGGCTAACTTTGGATTACCTCTGGTTGAGGCAGCCATTGCAACATCCATAAGTAATTGTGGCAAAGCATTCATTACAAAATCCGGATTAAACCCTCCAGCGTCTTTGAAAGCTTGTTGGTAAACAGGCAACGTTAAGAATGTATTTAGCAAAATATCGGTAAACATAGCAGGGTAGCCGGTTATGGGCGTTGCCGCAACTATATAGGGAGTAATGTTATAGCCAATCCTAACAAGAGCGGCTTCAGCTCTATCTCGTGATGTGCCCGGAGTAGTAAGGAAAGAATGAGCAGTCATCCTTTTTACTCTGCCTGTAAGCTCTCCCAGCCTAACCTTTGCTTCTGAAGCAGGGAGCATCTTTTTGCCAAGAGTTGCCATCGGTGCTTTCCCTTTAACAGAAGCAACGCCTTTAGCAGGTAGCGTCGGGAAAGTTCCTTTTGATACCGCTTTTAATACACCTAAGCTCATAAATAAAGCGGTTAAGTCTATACCGGTTTCAAACATGTTCTGTGCCGTAACGCCAACTGCACCGTATTGCCTATAAGCACTTTCCGCATAATACTCCCTGCCTTCTTCAGCATGCTTAGTAAGATTAAATGCCCCCGATTTTGCAGGGTCTGCGAGGTAGTCTTTCATCCTTCCAATAGGAGTGTCTTTTTGACCTCCGGTGATAACATCTTCTACAAATTTAGCGGGTCTCATCACAAGATAATCAAATATAGCGTGTGGATACTCTTCAGCCAAAATTGACGCCAATCTTAAAGTTGAATACATTGCCGGACCAAAAGCGCTTCCCCAAACTGCGTCAAGAGTATTGTCTCTCTTTACCGCTCTCTCGATTGTGTCCATTTTAGACAGTTCATGCAATGTCTCGGGAAGGTCGTCAGGATGGTATAAATTATCAGGTATGCCTTCCGCAGCTGCATATAAAGCATCTACATCAGCAGGGATATGAGTTAATTCATTTTCTATTTTTGTTTTAGGTAAGGCTTCTTTTCGTGGTACAAGAGGAGCATCCGCAGGTTCAACAACTTCACCCAGTGTTTCGCCTTGCCTCGTTTTTTCAAGCATTGCAGCAAAATCTATCTCCTGCCCCATTAAATTTTCATACTCTGTGAACTTGGCATGGTACTCTTTTGCTAAAGGTTCTTGTTCTTCTTTATAAAAATTATCGTATGCTTTTTTCAGGTTTTGGAATAGCTCAATATCATTAGCGTTATAAGCAGCTTGCATTGTCTCAACAAATTTCTCTGCTGTAGCAGTAGTTTCCTTAAATCGGTCATAGATAGTAGGTTCTTGTTCTTCTGCACTTGGCGACAACTGTGTTGTGATTCGTGCTAAATCATTCATACCTACCATCTCGGCTAATTCATTATAGTTATGTTTCCATTCTTCTTCGGGTTTGCCAACATCTTCTCGAAAATAGTCTGCCCACGGTTCATCTATTGAAGAAAGCGAATAAAGAAACAGCTCTCCTTCAGTATACTCTTTCTGCTCGGGTTCTTCGGGTTTAAGATAGGGTCTGATTTTATCTTTAATGCCCTCTACCATGCTATCCCAAGCGGGCATAACCCGTCCGGTGACTATATCAGAAAACCCGCTTCTTTTCCTGAGAAACTTAGATTCTTCAGGCTTCTCTGTGTCAGGTGGTTTGGTCTCCGGAGCTTCAACTGTCGGCGTTTTCTTCTCAGGTTTATCAGCAATAGTCTCATATTCTTCTATTCTTTGGAGAAGTGAGGTTATAAGCCCATAGTCGTCAGGATGTTCTTGTTTGAGGGCTTCCAATGTTCGTGGTTGCTTAGCATAGCCGGAGGTTATAGATAAAGCTTTTTTGTATTGTTCTTCTGTCCACATTTATTTTTCGCCCCATGCCTCTAAAAGCTCTTTTACTGTCTTCTCATAATCGCCCGGCAGTGGTTTAACCCCTCCAGGACGTCCTCCAATATCATGTACGCCTTTACTAATCAACTCTCTTATGTAGTTTGTAATGAAGGTTCTGGCCGCTCTCCTTCTTTCAGCCACTGATGCTTCCTCGCCAGCAATAATGCCAAAGTCTGGTATCTTACCAAATGTCTTTATAATCTCATCGTTTTCCATGCTGTTTATTGCTTCAAATATTTTGCCTTGGACATCGACCAGTGTTCCCGAATCCATTATCTTTCCTGTCTCCATTGCTTTTTCGAAGGCCTCAAATCCTTCTTTTATACTGGTCAGCCTTTCCGTATCATCAGGCGAAGCATCTATCAAATCGTCAATCGCACTTTCTATTAACTGTACAACCCCCATTGCTTCACCTCTTGCGACTTCACCGCCTAACCTTGCTAACTGGTCTTCTCTCTCTCCTTCCTGGTAAGCAGTTAAGTCTCGTTGAAGAGTTCGGATTTGTGGAACACTTAAATCATATCTTCCACCCATTGCTTGGATTGTCTCATGGTCTATTCTTCCTGTCCTTGCTAATTCTTGGAGGTCAAGATGTACTTGCCTTTGCATTCTGTCACGTTCTTCCCCTTCTTTTTTTTGATAAGTGGCAAGCTGTCGACTCAATCCTTCTAAATCTCTAGCCTCTTTTTGAGCTTCGAACAGTTCCTTTTCGTGAGAGGGCATATCTCTTTCCCCCAATTCATGCTTGTACCAATCCACATATGCCTCTTCCAAACCTTCTTGTCTTACCATTGACTTAACTTTGTTGTACTCACCCAATATCTGATATTGAGCAGCAGGACCAAGCTCAGGATGGTGGTCTTGCAGATATTCAATCGCTTCTTCTCCCGATGCATCTAATCCTAACTCTAAAACACCTTCGAGAGCTTGAGTAGTTTTATATTCGCTTGTGGCTTCTATGAGTTGCATGCCTTGCTGTGGGGTAAGTTCTCCACTTTCTATTCTGCCCATTATAGCTTGAGTTGCCGGACTGCTCGCTAATCCCAAAGCACCTACCATACCTCTGACAAAATTGCTACTCTGTTCTTTATCCTGAGCAATACCTAACGCCTCCAATGCCGCTGAAGGAGTGCTTGCTCCGGTCTCCCTTAATAGCTGACGTGCACTAACGCCTTCCTGTATAGCTTCATCCGGCATATCTGCTTGTGCTATAGCCGATGCATCTTTCCATTGCATTGCTCTTTGCACGCCTGCTGTCGCTACATCTATCGCACCGCCTGCTCCGGTAGCAATCATCTCTTGACGATGCCTTCTTTTAGCAAGGTCATAATCCCTTTCAGCTTGCTCAATTACCTGTTCTCGATGAAGTTCAATTTCTCTCAATTGCTCTTGAGTCCTTTCGGTCTGCTCAGCTGTAGCTTCCCTCGCTTGTCTTGTAACCTCAGCCATACCTCTTTGTGCCCCAGATTGAATCTTTTGTTGCTGGGCTATATGCGTTCCTGTCCCTACTGTCCCCGTGCGGTATGCTTGATGTTCAGCTCCCGCCATTTGCTGCCGGGTTATGTCTCCTATTCCTCGTGCACCTTCTCTTAATATATTGCGTTCAATAGATCTCTTTGTAAGATCTCCCCTAAGATTCGCTACGTATTTGTCTAAATAGCTTAAATCCGGTCTGTAATCTTTTTCTTTGGGTCTAAACGCATATTGCAACCCGAGCTTTGCAGCTGTGCCCGCTAATTTTGCTCCAATAAGCCACATAATGTACTCCTAAACCATAGTATATCTTATCATTTTAATTTGTTCAGCACCTGTTATTTTGAACTGAACATAATCACATTTATAGCCTACCGGCAATCCATGGAATCTACCGCTTTCTGTAATATTAATGTCAACAGTCTGTTGGCCACTAGGAAACCTTCTGTTGTGAGCAATAACTGTCAATGTTGGCGTCCCACCTTCATATTCTAAGGAAACACGCCTTATACGAGCACCAATAACAGGATACATTTTAGTTGTAAGCACCCCTAATTTAGAGGTATAACCGTCTCCCGGATATTCCATCAACTCGTTATTGCTGTCTATAAATAAGTTGACATTGCTCTTTTGAGCAACACCAACCAATATAGATGAATGTTTGAAGTTGAAATTGGTAAACTTAGAAAACTGATCCCTGTCTACCAAATAAGCATATACATCGCCTATCATAACTTTTCTTTAATCACCTCAATGCTTTGAAAATTCCTGTCTAATTTTTTTTCGATAACTATAAATTGAATCTCAAGTGCTTGAATCCTAAGCTCGAGTTCTACCACTTTATCGGATATCCGGGGCATATCTCTATCGACAATAACGTTAACTTTTGCAGCAATCGGACTAATTAGGACATGTGTTATGATTAGCACTAACACAAGAAGAAGATTAGCAGCTACAAGAAGCTTATTAGTAGCTGTGTTTGACATATTTATCTCCTGAATATCCTTTCTAATCCTTTATCTATAAGCTGTTTACCGGCTTTGTCGTAAGCATATTGTGCAGCATTCCATATACCACCATAAGCCTTTTGAAGTATCGACTTGCCTT
>PWJP01000272.1 GCA_003559985.1 Saprospirales bacterium | reverse complement strand
TCGTTGTCATACCAGGCCATTACTCTGTACAATTCGCCCACCTTTGATGTGACCAAAGCATCGAATACAGCGGAATGGGTATTACCTATAATATCGGTAGATACCAGCGGTTCTTCAGTGTATTCTATAATGCCTTTAAGATCATTTTGGGAAGCATCAGATACAGCTTTGTTTATGGCCTCAACAGTAGTTTCTTTATCGAGCATAAAGGTAAATTCTGTTGAAGAACCGCAAACGACAGGAACCCTTAAGGCAGAGCCCGAGAGTTTCCCTTTAAGCCTTGGAAGCACGATTTCAGTGGCTTTGGTAGCACCTGTGGTGGTGGGAATAATAGACATAGCTGCCGCTCTGGCTCTTCTGAGGTCCTTGTGCGGAGCATCCATCAATCGTTGATCAGCAGTATATGCGTGGATGGTGGTCATAAACCCCTGCTTGATCCCAAATGCTTCATCAAGTACGCGAGCTACCGGAGCCAGACAATTAGTCGTACAAGAAGCATTGGATATAATAGCATCCTCTGCTTTTAAAATTCCCTCATTCACACCCATCACTACTGTGGGAATTTCCCCGCCTTTACCGGGAGCAGAAAGAACCACCTTTTTTGCTCCCGCCTTACGATGTTTGGAAGCTAGTTCTCTGGTAAGGAAAATACCTGTACTCTCCAATACCACATCCACATTTAAATCCGTCCACGGCAGCATCCGCGGGTCTTTTTCATTGTAGCACTTAACCGGTGGGGCGCCTTCAATAATCATTTCTGATTCATTGGCTTTAACTGAAAGAGGAAAATGACCATGGGCTGAGTCGTACTTTAACAGGTGGACCAGTGTTTTGACATCGGTCAAATCGTTGATCGCCACGCACTCCATTTTATCATTCTTGAGAATTTCTCTAAGGCTGAGACGTCCTATACGTCCAAATCCATTAATCGCTACTCTTATTTTTTCCATGCTATAGTTTTTATATGTTTTTAGATAGATAAAATCTGAGCTATTTTAACCAGATTTTCATTCAATTGTTTCTTTTCCAACTTGACAGTATTGAGGGGAGTTTCCACGATCTTACCACAATGGTAGCCGGTCATGAAGCCAGAATTCCCATTCAAAAGGCCCTCTACTCCGGCCACTCCCATTTCACTCGCAATGACCCGGTCAAAACAGGATGGATCACCCCCGCGTTGAAGATGCCCGAGTATGGTCACTTTGGTTTCGTAATCTTTGTACTTTTCATTCACAGCTTTGGCTAGTTCAACTGCTCCGCCATTCTCATTTCCTTCAGCGACCAGAACAATTGATGAGGTTTTCTTATTGCGGTAACCTTTTCTCAGTATGGCAATCAACTCTTCGATAGAAATATTTCTTTCAGGCACCATAATGCAAATGGCCCCTGATGCAATGCCAGATCGCAAAGCGATAAATCCGGTGTCCCTTCCCATAACCTCCACGAAAAACAAACGGTTGTGCGACAGTGCAGTATCCCTGATCTTATCCACACAACTCACTACTACATTGGATGCAGAATCGTAACCTATCGAATAATCCGTACCTGCAATGTCGTTGTCAATCGTGGCCGGGATACCCACTACCTGGATGTCGTATTCCTGGCTCAATTGAAGTGCCCCGGCAAAAGTTCCATCGCCACCAATCGCAACCAAGGCATCAATTTGATTCTTTTTCAAAATCTCCCATGCTTTTCTTCTACCCTCCTCAGTTCTGAATTCAGGACTTCTGGACGACCTCAGTATGGTTCCTCCACTGCCAAGGATATTATTGACAGAGCGCACGCTCATTTCGCGCAAATTGCCATCAATCAGGCCTTTGTACCCCTCGTAAATTCCATAAACACGGGTGTTATAATACACACAAGAACGCACCACAGCCCTAACTGCAGCATTCATTCCAGGGGCATCACCTCCCGAGGTCAACACACCAATTCTCTTAATTTCACTCATAGAAAAAAATATTGGGCAAAGTAAAGAAATTTCCTGCAATATCTTAGTGTATTTTTTACACTATCTAAAAAGTATTATCTTTGCGAGTTTAAAAGGGGTTTTGTTCATTCTTATGGCATGCATCAACAATTTTGCGAGATGTGAACTTTAGCTTACTTTTACCTCTTTTTGAAAAAATATGATCAATAAAGGTTCTAATGGAGAAAGCTGAGAATATCAACCTGCACATGCGGGAAATAGAGGACCATTTTAAGGCTGCCATTTCGGTGGATTGTGTGATATTTGGATACGACGAATCCGAATTAAAGGTACTCACCCTGGACTGTAATATGGATCCATACCTGGGATTACCCTCACTGTTGGGCGACCTGGTAAAGAACGACGAGAATTTAGACGAGGCTGCGACCAGGATACTATATCAGAGAACCGGTATCACAGATGTCTTTTTGGAGCAGGTAAAGGCTTTTGGCGAACTCGATCGGCACCCAATGGGGCGGGTTGTTACAATAGCATATTATGCATTGATTAAAGTTGATGAATACGGGCAAAATGGGATGGAGAGCAAACACAATGCTAAGTGGAGAACAATTGGAAGCCTAAAGGAAATGGCTTTCGACCACAAAAAAATCCTAAACGCATCCCTCCACTTGCTCAGAAAGAGATTGATTGAATATCCACTTTGGATGAAATTACTGCCGGAACACTTTTCCCTCCCGGAGTTACAAAACCTGTTTGAGGCAGTGCTTGCAAAACCCCTGGAC
Source organism: Saprospirales bacterium (assembly GCA_003559985.1). Classification (GTDB taxonomy): domain Bacteria; phylum Bacteroidota; class Bacteroidia; order Chitinophagales; family Saprospiraceae; genus PWJY01. The sequence goes on along the minus strand of PWJP01000272.1, from coordinate 2,687 downwards.
AAGCGAAATTTCCGGAAAAAGATATCGAAACTCGGTATAATTAAGGAAGTTGGCAAAAAGCAGGAGGATGTACCCCACAGACCTGCAAAATTGTACGCCGTCAATGAGAAAAAACTGCGGGAGGACTACTCTTTTTTACTCAAGAATCCTTTTGTTAGTTGAGGCGCGACAAGTTATCCCTGGACATAAATTGCTCCCCCTTTTTATAAGAGAACTTAAAAAAAGGGGGAGACACAGTATCATACCGGCCTTCCCCCGTTCACAAAAACCCGCAAAAATTTTACTTCGTCTAATTACCTCATTACACTGACCCTTTTTCCTATCATCAACCCATTTTCAGCTGATATATGCAATATGTAGGTGCCGGCAGTTAGCCCGGAGAGGTCAAGGTCCATTTGATTGGTATTATCAAAGTCCTGGTTTAACAGCATTTTTCCGGTTACATCGAAAACCCTGACACTGAGTTGTCCCGTGATTTCAATATCGCTGAGGTCAATTTTGACTATGTCAGATGTGGGATTGGGATACAATTTCACCTCAGCTGGGTTTACCGGAATATTGTCGGTTGAAGTGGATGGACTGAATACATACTCACCGGTGGAGGAATTAAAAAATATGTCGTAAACTCCTGCTATGGGTTGTATATTGTCACCGTCTTGCACACCAACACCTATTGGAAAGTCCACAGACCCCCAGTTAACGTTCCAGGAGGTATCAGCTCTAAACTTAACACCTCCATCATCATCCGGGTCATAATCTACTAATTGCACTTCTGAAGCTGTCCAGATATTTCCATCATCGGGGTCTTTGTCCATGAAATAGTCAACGGCACCTCTGTCATCCTCCTCTGGCCACTCGCCAAAGGGTCCGGAACGGCCGACCAGACTCATCGCATCGTACTCTTCAATCTCATCAAATAAATACTCACCTGTTGTGGAGTTGAAAGTGATGCGATATTCTCCTGCTATAATAGGAATATTGACACCACCAAGTGTAGCCACCCCGGATGGAAAATCGGGAGCTCCCCAACTTATGTCCCAGTCGTTATTAGCTCTGAACAAGGCTTCTCCGTTGGTCAGTTCAATTCTCAATCTCCAAACAGAGGGGTTTTCAGGATCCTGCTCCATATCGGAATCCTCATCCCATCCTCCTGGCGTAGCATCCCCTATTATACTCACCACATCAAAAGCCTCCACAATAAGGAAACTATATTCCAAAGTAGCTACATTAAAACTCACCAGATATTCACCGGCCTCATCGACCACAATATTATCGCCATCAAATACTGCAATACCAGTGGGGAAAGTATCGCCACCCCAATTGATGTCCCAGTCATTTTCAGCGCGAAACTTTAAGTCACCTTCAACCAATTCAACCACTCCGGTCCAAAGATCAGGGTCAGAAAGGTCTCTCTCCAATTGGGTATCTTCATCCCAACCTCCAGGAGTGGCATCACCAATTATACTAAGACTGTCAAAGCCGATGACCTCATCGAAAAAATAAGCTCCGGTAGTGGTGTCAAAAGTAATATGATACACTCCAGATTGCGGAATAGGTATATTGTCACCACCTTGTTCTCCAATGCCCTCAGGAAAGTCCTCAGCACCCCAATTCACATCCCAATCGCCACCAAGTCTGAATTTCGCTTCACCCATCTCAAGAGGCATGGTCCCAAAAAAGGACCCCGGGTTGTCCTGGTCCGGGAACAGAAACACATCCCTGTCCCACTGAAATCTGGTCGCAGTTCCAATGATACCAATATCTCCGTCGTAATCGAAGAAATATTCACCGGTGGCTGAATTGAATTCTATCAAATAATCTCCTCCAATAATCTGGAGATTAGGTCCATCATCCACTCCTGTTCCAATCGGAAGATCAGTACCTCCCCAGTTCACATCCCAACTGTCGTCAGCGCGGAACTTCAATTCACCGTCCGCCAATTCAATCTCGATGGTCCAAAGATCGGGATTGTCAGCATCCTGAACCATAGGCGTACTGGCGTCCCAGCCTTCGGTTGTGGCTGTACCAATTATGCCTACTGTGTTAAATTGCCCGAAAACGGTCGAAGAAAAGACCGTCAACATCGCGAGTAATAGTAGCTGTTTTTTCATACCTCTTTAGTTGTGATTAAGAATTTTTATTAATTAGTGTACTTTATACACAAAGTTAAATAAATAATGGTTAACTTTGACAAGTCTTAACTAAATTTTCTAAAAAAAATCCAAAGGCATGACACAAATCTGTACAAATAACCTACTTGGATATTGGCTCTCCGGCCTGATTTTGCTGTTTTCTGCCACTATTTTGGCACAAACTCCAATCACGGGCACTGTAACCAGCAGTGAAGATGGTTTACCGTTAATTTCTGCCACAGTTCAGGACCCGGATAATCCTTCCGTTGGAACCGTAACGGATTTTGATGGCAACTACTCGATTGTACCGGGTGAAAACACCACTCACCTGCAATTTAGCTATGTGGGATATGAAAGTCAACGCATTGAGATTGGCGATCAAACCGAGATTAATGTGGTACTTTCTCCGGGAAGTCTGCTGGGTGAGGTGGTCATCATTGGTTACGGAACCGTGGAAAGAGAAGATGTTACTGGCTCAGTTCAGACAGTTGAGGCGCGGGATTTCAACCAGGGCGCCATTACCAGCCCACAGGAATTGCTCTCCGGAAAAGTTCC
>PWJP01000046.1 GCA_003559985.1 Saprospirales bacterium | reverse complement strand
CCAAAAACCTGGTGGACTCTGAGAACCTCATTTCCCAACTTCAAGCCAATCAGATTGAGGCGGCCCACGAAGAAAACGATAGCAATGCCGGCACCATAGTGGTTAACACCTGTGGCTTTATCGACCTGGCAAAAGAGGAATCTGTCAACACAATCCTGGAATACGCTCAGCAGAAAAAACTGGGGAGGATTGAAAAACTATACGTCACCGGTTGTCTGTCCGAGCGCTATATGGATGATCTTCAAAAGGAAATACCCGAGGTAGATGGTTTTTTCGGTACGCTGGATTTGCCTCTTCTTCTCAGCAGATTCAATGCGGACTACAAGCACGACCTTATTGGAGAGCGCACCATTACCACCCCGCCACATTATGCCTATCTCAAGATTTCGGAAGGATGTAACAGGACGTGTTCTTTTTGCGCCATTCCACTGATGCGCGGGAAGCACGTGAGTAAGCCAATTGAGGAACTGGTCACTGAGGCGCGGGGGCTGGCCAAAAGAGGTGTAAAGGAACTGATGCTCATCGCGCAGGAATTGACTTACTACGGTTTGGATTTATACAAAAAGCGGATGCTGCCCGAGCTTTTGGACCGGTTGGCCGATGTGGATGGAATTGATTGGATTAGGCTCCACTATGCCTACCCCAATAAATTTCCGGTTGAGGTTTTTGAGGTGATGAAAAAAAAGGACTCTATATGCAACTACCTGGATATTCCCTTACAACACGCAAGCGACCGGATATTGAAATCCATGAAGCGGCAAACCTCCAGGCAAGAAATGCGGACCCTTATTGAAAAAGCACGGGAATCTGTGCCAGGCCTAACCTTACGCACCACTATGATTGTCGGGTTTCCCGGCGAGACTGAAGAGGACTTTGAAGCCCTGTGCGACTTTGTGCGGGAAGCCCGGTTTGACAGAATGGGCGTTTTCCAGTACTCTCACGAAGAGGACACCACCGCTCATGACCTGCCCGATGATGTATCACCGGAACTAAAGCAGGAAAGAGCAGAGAGGCTGATGGCCATTCAACGGGAAATTTCCCTTGAAAAGAATGAAGCGAAGGTTGGAAAAGTGTTTAAAGTGCTGTTCGACCTGAAAGAGGGGAGGTGGTTTGCCGGGCGCACCGAAGGCGATTCTCCCGAGGTGGACAACGAAGTTTTAGTGGACGGCGCTGAACAATTTGTGCGAATTGGCGATTTTGCCAATGTGGAGATTACCGAAGCCTCCGAATACGATTTGTACGGAAAGGTAATCGACTGATTCGCGCACCAAACAAACCAGTATGTTACAGGTTGAAAGCTTTCGAAACCCACTTTACCTCGCACTCGCTATTTATCTAACCGGTTTTGCCATTGTGGTCCTTGGATTAATTGCCGGTACAGTTGTCGATTTACCAGAAACAAGTGTTTTTATCTGGGGAATATTCACTGCAATGATTTTGCTGTATTCCATATTCAATTCGGTCCTTTTATTCAGTTTCAGGAAGGGGAAACAGTACTGGACCATGTCGGTTTATATCTTTATAGCGCTTGGTGTTGCCTGTGTGCTAACCAGTTGGCTTCTCAGTGGTGTATCCCTTCAGGAATCCGGAGGTTTCAGACCAATCTTGAGCGTATTAATTATCGGCTATTCAATTATGCTGGGTATTGGATGGACCATTGTGAAATTGACGGAACTCACCACGCGTAGAGACAGCGAAAAACTTAAAAAAGACAGCGATGCTATCGGACATGATCTATAGAAAGACTTATTTTTCCCTGATTCTCATCTTTTTGATTCATACAGGATGTTTTGCACAAAACGTCTCGGACAACAATTCCATCCCTGATTACGACCGGCAAATTTTTCAGGACTTAGAACCAATTGAGGTTGAAACATTGGAAAAAAGTGACAGCTACTGGAGGGAAAAATTGGATGAGCAGGCGTACTACATTCTGAGGCAGGAGGGAACAGAAAGGGCATTTACAGGTAAGTACGACGGATTTTATGAAAAAGGTATTTATTGCTGTGCGGGCTGTGGATTGCCGTTGTATTCAAGCGAACACAAATTTGATTCCGGCAGTGGATGGCCCAGTTTTTACCAACCGATCTACCCCGGCGTCATGAAATATGTGGAGGATCGCTCTCACGGCATGCTTAGGGTAGAGGTGGTTTGCAAGCGCTGCGATGGTCATCAGGGGCATGTTTTTGAAGATGGGCCCGAACCCACGGGTCTTCGGTATTGCATCAATTCCGCAGCCATGAAGTTCATACCTGAAGAAAAAAGCGCCCGTGTTTTGGAAGAAGCCGGTATCCCTTGATTTTCTCAGTCACGACTATTGGAATTATGTTTGTACCCTCAGTCAGGTAAGTCTCCTGTTAATTTACCGTCCAAAGATTTACGAACACAAACAAAGTTAGCGAATAGAAAATCCTTGCTATCTTTGTTTGAAGCAAAAAACAACAGATGAAAGTCATCATTCCGGTTGCAGGAGCAGGTACCAAATTGAGACCGCTCACCTACACGCAGCCAAAGCCTTTGATTCCGGTGGCCGGCAAACCCATATTGGGATTTATTGTAGATGAACTGGTAGAGGTTGGGTTTACCGAGTTTATTTTCGTGATCGGCTACATGGGGGACAAGATCAAAGCCTACATCAATGAGAATTACCCCGATCTGGATAAGCAATTTGTCATTCAGGAAGACAGGGAAGGCCTGGGACACGCAATTTGGACTGCCAGACATCTGATTGGAGAGGAAGAGCCTCTATTTGTATCACTCGGGGATTTGATATTCGATATGGACCTGAAAAAGATGGTTGATTGTGAAAATTCATGTCTTGCGGTCAGCAAGGTTGGGGATCCCAGAAATTTTGGAATTGTGGAGATCAATGAAGAAGGCCTGGTCAAAGCAGCTATAGAAAAACCGAGTATCCCGAGGAGCAATCTCGCTATGATCGGCATTTACAAGTTCAAGAAATCAGGAGAACTGATTCATGCACTGGACAAACTCATAAAGGAGGAGAGAAAGACCCATGAAGAATTCCAACTCACGGATGCCATAATGGACATGATTAAGGAGGGGCACACTTTTTCCACTCAAACTGCTGAAAATTGGTACGATTGCGGCCAAAAGGATGTGCTGCTGAAAACAAATGCCATTTTACTGGAAAAAGCTGGCTATCCAACAACGAATCTACCGGAGTTTCAAAATACCATAGTTCTGCAACCGGTCCACATAGCCGGGAATTGCCGCATTGAGAATTCCATTATTGGTCCTCATGTAACCATTGGCCCCCACTCGCAGATCAGGTCTGCCATTGTCAGGGATTCCATTATTGGAGAACACGCCACCATAGAGGAGGTAGTATTACAGGCATCTATTGTTGGAAACGATGCTGCAATCAAAGGAATGAGGCAAAGTCTAAACCTGGGAGACAATACCGTGATAGACTTTGGGCAATAAAAAAAAAGCCCCGGGCAGTAAAGCACCGGAGCTTTTATTCCAATATTTGACTTGAGGAAGTTTTTTAGTTTAAAATGTACCTTACTGCCAGTCCACCTGCTTCACCCGTAAAGCCGGTTCCACCACCAGTCAACCGAAAACTCGGTATCCAATCCACGCTTACATTTAATGGTATATCATCAAATGTGTAATCAAGACCTAAAGCACCGCTAACCCCAATAAATGTGCTACTTCTATTACTTCTTGGGCCGAAGTCAAAGTCCCCTGTCCAAAAACCTACAAAAGCTCCTCCACCGTAATACCAACCGAGGCCGTCGATCACATCATCTAAGGGTTGATGAACAAGATACAAACCGCTGATGCGCATCCAACCCCAACTTACGCCAAAACCACCAAAGGAACGGTAATTTAAAATACCCTCAATCGCGTGATTGTCATTGATGAAATGCTTACCGGTCAAACTTATTCCCCATCCTGCTCTCAAGCCAATGGCTGTTTGATAGTCCATGGATTTTTGTGCAGTGGTCTCCGAAAGTGGTGCAGCAAGCAAAAGGGCTGCAAATACAAGTGTAATAAGATTCTTCATATTCTAAAATTTTTTGATTTCTTGTAGTGTGCAAATATAGTTTAATTGGTTGAATTTTGCTCTTATGGGAGAATTAATTTTTCTTCCTCTCCGGTATGGCACTGACAATTAGGACAAACCAACCGGAAATCAGTATTGCGCCACCAACCGGGGTGATGGGGCCCAAAAAGTCCAGTTGCATCTGATGTACCTCGCCGCTGGTGCTGAGTAGATATATGGAGCCACAGAACAATACAATGCCGATGATGAACAAATTCATGCTCAAGCGGACCAGATTGGCCCTGAGTTGTTCGGGAGCAAAACACATGATAAGAATTGCCAGCACATGGTAGAACTGATACTCGACGGCTGTTTTGAAGGAGTTCAGTGATGATTCATCCAACCTGCCCTCCAATCCGTGAGCGGAAAAGGCGCCAAATACTACGGCAATTAATCCCATGCATCCGGCGGTAATAAATTGTGTGCGGTATTTTACTTGTTCCATGATTCAAAAATTTAGTTCAATCTCCAGTCTATTTCACTCATTGAATGCTCTTTGAGAATTTGATTTGTTTTGGAAAAATGTCGGTTGCCTAGAAAGGCGTTCCCGGCCAGTGGGCTGGGATGGGGACTTTCCAGCACAAAGTGTTTGGATTGGTCAATGAGCGAAACTTTTGACCTTGCAAATCTCCCCCAAAGCAGAAATACGAGGGTTTCTCGTTTTTCCGAAAGTTTTTTAATGACCGCATCGGTGAATTGCTCCCATCCGATTTTTCGGTGCGAACCTGCTTTTTTATGTTCCACGGTCAAGATCGCATTGAGCAAAAATACCCCCTGTCTGGTCCATGCTGTCAGGTCTCCATGCCCCGGATGGTCAATTCCAAGGTCACTCTTCAGCTCTTTGTATATGTTGTTCAGGGAAGGAGGGGGCCTGACATCTCTGGGCACAGAAAAACTCAATCCCATGGCCTGCCCCGGGCCGTGGTAGGGGTCCTGACCGATAACCACCGCTTTCACTTTATCGAAAGGAGTGGAATCAAAAGCATTGAAAATTTTAGGTCCGGGAGGGTATATTTTTTTACCCTGACCCAACTCAGTTTTAAGGAATTGCCTGATTCGGTCGAAGTAGGGTTTTTCAAACTCATCCCTCAACACTTCTTTCCAACCGGCTTCAATATTTACCTTGTCAGCACCCAAATCGGTTTATTTTAATCAGCTTTAGAATACAGAAATTAAATCATACAAAGTGTCACCTCAGTGCTTCCTCCAATTCAAGGGAAGCGTCGCTGTCTTTGTCGCGGTACTTTATGATTAGGGGGCAGTAGGCGTTGAGGCCCATTTTTTTTGCCCATTCGCTTCCAATCGGTCTCGATCCGGGTACCACCACAGCATTCTCCGGAATGGCGGCACCTTTCTCCAGCTTTCGCTCATTCACGCAGTCATAGACCGATACGGACCTCGACAGTATGACACCTGGCGCAAGAACTGCTGACTTTTTTACACAGATTCCCTCGACCACGACCACTCCGGCCCCCAAAAAGCAATTGTCTTCAATGATTACCGGACTCAGACCTATGGGTTCCAAAACACCACCCAATTGGACACCGGCTGAGAGATGGACATTTTTCCCAACCTGGGCGCAACTGCCCACCAGGGCGTGGCTGTCAATCATAGACCCCTCGTCAACGAAAGCACCAGTATTGACGTAAGCGGGAGGCATGATAATGACACTTTTGGCCACATGTGCTCCCCGTCTCACAGAACTTCCACCGGGCACCATGCGAACACCATCTGCAGGTGAGAATTCCCGGGCCGGCAGGTTGTGCTTATCGACAAACCCCTTGTATATGCCTTCACAGGAAATATTTTCTCCCGCCTTGAAAGCTGCAAGTATGGCTTCTTTGACCTCCGTATTGACTTTCCAGCCATCGGATGTGGACTCTGCGGCCCGCATTTCTCCGGTTTCCAGCTTATTTAAAACCTCTTCCCAATTCATTTTTCTCTTGTTTTTTCAAAAATATGGACAGTGCACAGATGAAGTTAGCACCATCGATTTATCTAATGGTCGGTTCACTTATTGGCCCTGTACCACTCTCCGATCTGTTTGTCTGCCTCGTGTAATTGAGCAGTGTCCTGCAAATCGTCTTTACTCAATGGCGGTCTGAGCACTGCAGTTGATATCAGGCCTTTTTCCTTCATCAGGTGTTTGGCAGGCACGGGACTTGATACAGCAAAAAGTGCATCCACAGCCCGGTTCCAAACCGGAAAAAGTCCCTCGGTCTGCCCACTAAGGCATTTTTTTACGTACAAATTGGTGGCTTTGGGCCAGGGATTGGAAGCTACAGAAACCAGCCCGTGGCATCCGGCCTGGGCAAAAAAGGCGGTCAGGGCATCGTCACCACTGAAGAATTTTGCATCGGGAGCGGCTTCACGGTAGCTCAGGTATTCCTCCACATTGCCGCTGGCCTCCTTTACGGACCAAAAATTGGGATGATCGCGCAATTCAGCGAGGACTCCGGGGATCATTTTTACCGCCGTCCTTGAGGGCACATTGTAGAGCATGACTGGAAGTTCAGCAGCGTCGAGCAGGGTTTTAAACCAGTGCAATTGTCCGTTGAATCCGGGCTTTGCATAGAGGGGAGTAACGACGAGAAGTGCATCGACTCCCGATTTGTTGCACCGCTGTATCCATTTCACCTGCTGATTGATATCGAAACCGCCCACGCCCATCATTACCGGGGTTCGTTTGGGGAGCTTGCTCACAAAATCCAGTATCTCATTTTTCTCTTTTTCAGAAAAAGCGAGACCCTCTCCGGTGCTGCCGAGAATGAGCACTCCATTGCCCGCATCTGCCTGAAGGCCAATGAGTTTTTCCAGTTCGGCAAAATTCACCTCTCCATTTTCTGTAAGCGGGGTAATTAATGCTGTCCACAATTGAATGTCTTTCATGGGCTTGATATTTTGTCGTTCATGTAGTCAAAAAAGGTCTCAAACTTGAACCAACCGGTACCGAAATCAGGGTTTTCCAACAGTTTTTTGGCCGCCCAAAGTGCCCCTTCGGCAAACAGCTTACGATCGTGGGATTGGTGGCGCAGAAAAATGGTTTCGTAGTTGGTTTTGATCTCCAGTTCGTGAATGCCCTTCACATCTCCTTTTCGTTCGGACTCAATTTCCACCGTGCGGCCGAGCCATTCCTGCCACGAAAGGGCAGTGCCACTGGGTTTGTCTTTTTTGTGAATGTGATGGACTTCCCTAATCGAGAGTTCAGGATTTTGCAAAATGGCTGAGCCACTTCCGAGCAAATTGAGGGTTTTCCGCACGAGGTTCATCCCCAGGCTGAAATTGCTTCCAATAATCCAGGTAGAACCAGCACGATTAATTCTTTCCAAAATATCCTCCGGCCAATCATATCCCGTGGTGCCCCAAATAACCGGTTTACTAAAATCAGCAAGCAGTTCAGCTATTTCATGAGCCGCATCAGTGGGTACGAAAACCACCACACAATCAAAGGGCTTTAATTTTTCTTTGTCCGGCAAATTGGTGTTGTTAAATCCGATAGATTCCGGGCCTGCCAGTTCGAGTATAGCACTTCCGGTCTTTCCCGTACCAATAACTGCGTATTTCACAGGACCTCCTCTTTTTTTGGCTGGGTTAAAAACTGTTTGTGTATGAGTCGAATCGAGCGATCTCCGTCCCGGTCATTAACCAGGAAGCAGAGATTGTGCGGACTGGCACCGTGACAGACCATCCTTATGTTGATGTCCCTGAGGGAATTGAATATTTTTCCGCTGATACCAGGTGTTTGATTGAGTTTGTTGCCAATCACCGCAACCAGAGATAAGTCGGATTCTATGTGAACGGTGCTGAAAGTGCGCAATTCTTCAATGGCATTGTCGAGCATGCGGTTGCTGTAGTTGGATTGAATGCCGGTATCCAGTGTCAGTGAGACGTTGACTTCACTGGTGGAAACCAAATCCACACTGGTTTTATGACGCGCAAGCACCTCGAATATCCGGGCAAGAAAACCAAACTGATGAACCATGTCAAGACTGTGGATGGTGATGAGCTTTTGATTGCGCCTTATGCTGATACCGCGAATATTGGGAGCGGATCTTGTTTTTTTGCTGATCCAGGTGCCTCCAGCCTGCGGGTCCATGCTCTTTCCTACAAAAACACGGGTATTTTTCCTAATGGCTGTTTTTAACGTGGCGGGGTGAAGTACTTTGGCCCCGTAAATGGCCAACTCCGCGGCTTCGTTGAAATTGAGCTCCTCAATGGGGTGGGCATCAGGAACAATTCCGGGATCTGTCGAGAAAATACCGGCCACATCTGTCCAAATTTCCAAAATGTCCGCAGAAATAGCTTCGGCAAAAAGGGCGGCAGAGTAGTCGCTGCCCCCACGTCCCAGGGTGGTGGTCTTGCCATCCAGGGTCGAACCAATAAAGCCTTGAGAAACCACATAGCCGTTTTTAAGCAGTGGTTTTAATTTCTTAACAGCCCTGTTGGCTATTTCCTCCAGTTGAGGTTCCGCTTTTCCATGAAAATCATCGGTCAGCAATATATCTTTTACGTCTAACCACACCACACCATCAACAATTTTGGAGAGTACATTGGCAAAAAGGGAGGAGGACAGCCGCTCTCCAAAGGACAGTATATAATCCCTTTCGGCAGCAGTCACTTCATCTACCTCGAGAACAAAGGTCCGCAATTCACTCAACATGTCTTTAATGCTTGGGTAAGCAGAATTTTCCGGACCAATTTCAATCGCGAGTTCGAGGTGTCTGTTTTCAATCTGCTTCAAAAGTTCTTCCTTGCGACCCGGGCTGTGTGCTTCGCAAAGTTCGGTCAATTGATCGGTGGTTCCTGCCGTGGCGCTTACGATTACTACCTTTCGAGCGGGATCATCTGCCACAATACCGGCGCAACTCTGCATGGCCTGCAGGTCTCTCATGCTGGTTCCACCAAATTTTGCAACCTTTAAGTGATTCTCCATATGGTAGCTTTCAATATAATTTCGACTTGCCGGGCAGTGTGCTTGTGAATTAAACTCCATTTGACAAACTCGAAAATGCCGCTTTTTATTCCAGGCTCAAAGGTATTGATTATAAATATTTTGATATGTCAGACTGCCATAAAATTTTAGTATTTTAGCAGATTTCAACTACTTTTGATACTGTGACCTTTCACATAAAGAATGTTGGGTGAAAAGCCCCGGCTTTTTCCTATCACAATATTGTAAAAGTTGAGAGTGCAAGTGACCTGGATGAAATTCATAAAACCAGTAAAACCAATACTTTAAACATAACATATAGGCAATTCAAATTCAATTAAATGTGATAAATTTAATTGCTGGTAATAAGGCTGGATAAAATATTGTTTATGATTGAATTTAAAACCTTGATGTTGTTTTGAAGCCCCAAATAGTGTAAAAAGTACACTAAGTTGTAAAAAATGTCGTACATTGGTCATAAGAAACAGATGAAACTAATATGCAGAACCTTTTTTTTACTTGTATGCTCGTGGGAATTACCACTTTGTTGTCCTCACAATCTTTGGCACAAATAATAGAAACAGATCCACCTTTTCCGCGGTCTGATGACAGTGTGACTATTTTCTTTGATGCCACTCAGGGGAATGGTGGACTTATTGGGGAAGATCAGGTTTACATGCACACCGGTGTGATTACGAATTTAAGTGGACCCGGTGAATGGAGATATGTTGTTGGTAATTGGGGAACAGATGATTCCCGGGTTAAAATGACGAAAGTGGGGGAGGACCTCCACAAATTGAGTTACCACATTCGCTCCTTTTACGATGTGCCGCCTTCTGAGGAAATTCTCGAACTCGCCTTTGTTTTTCGAAATGTGGATGGAAGCAGAGAGGGAAAAACGTCCAGTGGTGGTGATATTTTCATCCCGGTTTACGACCAGTTTGACGGATTGGTCGCCATTTTTAACAGCGAACCTCCCGGAGGCGGCATTCTCAATCCCGGCTCTGTCTATCCTGTGGAGATTTTGGCATCGGATACGGCTGAAATAGAACTCCGCCTGAACGACTCTCTGATTGCTACTTCATCGGGAACGGTATTAGAAACAGCGGTTGAATTTAATGAATCTGGTGATTTCACCCTCGAATTTACTGCCTGGAATGAGACCGATACGGTAAGCGGAGTGCAGAATCTGACCGTTTTGCCTACGACCCCGGTTCATGCAGAATTTCCCGACACACTGGTTCACGGTATAAATCACGTCGATGACAGTACGGTGGTATTTGGACTTTACGCTCCCGACAAAGAGCATATATTCCTTATTGGAGATTTTAATAATTGGTCTGTAGATTCTGAATATATGTTGGCAATTGACAACCAGCAGGATGTTTGGTGGATAGAGTTAAGCGGCCTGGAACCGGAAACCGAATACGCTTTTCAATACCTGGTGGACGGGCAAATAAGAGTAGCCGACCCATACAGTGAAAAAGTCCTGGATCCACATCACGATCAATTTATTCCCGAGAGTACTTATCCCGATTTGAAACCCTATCCCCACGGCATGACCGAGGGAATTGTCGGGGTCTTTAAGCCGAGACGCGATGAATACGACTGGCAGCTTACAGATTTTGAACGACCTGCAGTGGAAGATCTGGTAGTTTACGAGTTACTCGTCAGGGATTTTTCCGAAGAGCGCAATTACCAGGTGGTTATTGACAGCCTTGACTACCTGAAGCGCCTGGGAGTGAATGCGATAGAATTGCTTCCTGTAAATGAATTTGAAGGAAATATAAGTTGGGGTTACAATCCCTCTTTTCACATGGCTCTGGACAAATTCTACGGACGTCCCGAAGACCTCAAGAGGTTGATAGACGAGGCCCATGCCCGCGGAATGGCAGTTATTATGGATATCGTACTCAACCACGCTTTTAGTCAATCACCCCTTTGTCAACTTTACTGGGACGATCAAAACTTCAGACCCTCTCCGGACAATCCCTGGCTAAATGTAACTGCGAGACACCCTTTCAATGTGGGTTATGATTTTAACCACGAAAGTGAAGCTTCTCAATACTGGGCTGATCGAATTATGACGTACTGGATTGAGGAATACAATATAGATGGGTACCGCTTTGACCTGAGTAAGGGATTCACCCAAAACTTTACCACGGATGTAGGGGAGTGGTCCGAATATGATGCATCCAGGATTGCACTGCTTAAAAGGATGAGCGATGTCATCAGGGAAGTGGATGAGGACTTCTATATTATTTTGGAGCATTTTGCCGTGGATGAAGAGGAGCGGGAATTGTCAGACGCGGGGATGATCTTGTGGGGAAATATGCACCACAATTACAAACAAGCCGCCATGAGCTTCAGCGGTTCAAATTTCAGAAGGGTCTCCTGGAAAGAGAGAGGATTCAATGATCCACACCTCATCGGATACATGGAAAGTCACGACGAAGAGCGATTGATGTACGAAAACCTGGAGTATGGAAATACCGGTAGCGAAGGTTACGACATCCAGGATTTGCCGACAGCACTGAGAAGGATGGAACTAGTGAGTACCTTCTTTTATCCCGTTCCCGGTCCCAAAATGCTCTGGCAGTTTGGTGAGTTCGGCTACGATTATTCCATTTTTCACTGCCCGGACGGGACTGTGAGTGAGGATTGTAAGCTGGACATAAAACCCACAGCCTGGGAATACCTGGAAATGCCTGAAAGACAGCGCCTTTTCCAAATAACCAGCGCTTTGATTCACCTCAGACAAGAACACGATGTTTTCCGAACTGAAGATTTTGAAATGGATGTGGGGGCCCGATTTTGGAAGCGGATCAGACTGTTTGGAGACGATATGAATGTCAATATTGTTGGCAATTTTGATGTGGAAAACAGGGTGATCAATCCGCAATTTCCACACGAGGGAATGTGGTACGAATTCTTTACCGGCGACAGTGTGCTGGTGGAAGATGTCAACGCTACATTTATGATGGATCCGGGCGAATACAGACTCTACACAACCGAGCGACTGACTCCACCGGAAATAACGACATCCATTGGTTTCAATCCTTCGTTCCATGACATCGAACTCAATCTTTATCCCAATCCCGGCACAGGAGAGGATTTACAGCTTGAATTCGAACTGGAGAAAAGCAGCCCGGTCCATATCCGATTGCAGGATATCAATGGCCGCATATTGAACACAGCCGACCCTGGCCAATTGCCATCCGGGAAAAACAGCATCCAGGCTGCGCAGTATTTCCGAAATGAACTGAGCTCAACTGGTATGTATTTTATCACACTGATGTCCGAGTCCGGAATGGCTGTGAGGAAATTTCAGCTACAGAGATAGTTTATTCAAATCCGAATTACGAATGGTTTAATTACGAATTAGGGGTTTGAGGCGAAAATTTCTGGACCCTGGTAAAAATGATAACTCTACAGAATTTCTGTGGCCGGGATTTTAGTTTCACTCAAAGCCGTTAAGGAAAGCGCCAAGAGGGTATCTAAACTATTGCCTTTGGAATAATCTCTCTAAAACCGCCTCCCAAAGACCGGACAATGAATTGGTAGATATTATGGGTAATTGGTCTTTTATCCTATAATTTATATTATGTTAAATTATGGATTTTTGAAATGAGTGGCAACCATACCCTTTTAGAAGCTATGGCTTAATCGAGATAATGCTACTACCATAAGATGGTGAAGAAACAAAGAGGTTTTATCAACCACTCTAACCCCTCAATCAGGAACAAATTGATTCCACGCCTGAGAGGTCGCCTGGAGAAGTTTTTGGATGAAAATTTCCGGGGTAAAATATTCTTAGAATATGAGCCAATCATATTTCCAGCCAATGCTGTGAATTGGATTGAATCTTTTCCAGGACTGTATTCTTAATGCAGTACCAGAATGGTTTAAGCAAAATGCCTAATTCATCCTGGTAATGCTTAATGTTGGAAATTATTTGGTTATCCTGCTCTACTTCTGGTAAAAGCAATGTGTTAGCAGTATCTGTGTCTATTCATTTCGAATAAATATCCCTGAAAATACTTTAACCAAATTCCCGTAGGTATTTGATAGCCAAAGTTATGCGGCACAATTTTAGAATCCAAATCCGCCGCCCATTTGTTGAAGGGCATCCATATCCATTTCTCTGTACTGGGAGTCGTCAATTTCGAAAACAGAAGCATCGAAGGTTTCATTGAATTCTACTGCTTCAAAGGTTAGCTCCATTCCCATCATATTCATGGACATTTTTAGGGCAGTTCCGGGGAAAGGGTTTTCAGGGATTTGTGCAACCAGGGAGGCCATGGTTTGGATTTGTTCAGTGATATAGAATTCCATTTCCATGGATTGACCTTGCGCTTCAGTTTTCATAACGACTTTGTATGCATCAAAGCCAAGAATTTCCATTCTGTCGTCTTCATGAATTTCAATGGTGTAATCTTCCTCATAATCTTCGACCTCTGAAATATTCCCCATATCGATCATCATCTTTTGGCCCATCATATTCATATACATTACCCCACGGTCATTTTTTGAATCCATCAAAGTTTTGGTTACTGACATTCCGGCGGCCATATCGTTGATGGACAATGATTTATCTTCAGTGAAATAGATTTCCATAGTCCCGTCTTTAAGCATTTCCATGGCCATTTCCATTTCGGGGTTTCCCTGCATTCCGGGCATATTAACATCTGTCGCCTGAAGGATGAGATGACCTGAGGTGATTTTGGATTGTGCTGTCAATTCGGTGCTGAGTCCGAAAAATGCCAGAGAAAGGATTATGCCGATAAATGTATTAAAATTCTTCATTGTGAGATATTTACTGGTTAAAAAATGTTGAGAATTAAAGATTTTATCTGATTTAGCCACCGATTACAAGGATAAAACCATTGGTAGCAGTCAATGGTTCTGAAATTAGCAGGCTGTATAAATAATCATATTCGAAGGTTGCGGCTACAAAGTTAAGTGCATTTTACAATTGGAGGGCCGGCATTCGACCAGTGCCGATTTTTTTCGGTCAAATTGCCGGTGCTAATCCACTACTCCACTTTGCAGTTTGGCCAATCGAGCTCAGAATCCCATTTGACCTAACATACCCATATTCCTAACTTCTTCCATATTAAATTCCTGATATTCTGATTCATCAATGTGAAATACCGATTCATCAAATTCTTCATTGAATTCCACTGCCTCAAAGATCATTCGAACATTCTGGTCCTCCGCAGTTAATTTGAGTGGAACTCCATCAAAGGGGTTGTTGTGTGCAGGTTGAATAAATGATGATCGGGGCTTAATCTTTTCAGTGATGTAGGCCTTTACATTTTGTGGGGCCATACCCTCCACGTCCATTGTCATTTCAACTTTATAGGAATCAAAACCCAGAATTTCCTTCCGGTTTGATTCATCTTTTACAACGGTAATTTCACCTTGTGCATCCTCCGGGACCTCGACCTTCAACATCATCTTGTCTCCAAGGGAGTGCAGATAACTCGTAACCTGCTCATTTTTACGGTCAAATAACACTTTGGTAATAGAGAAGCCCCCCATCATATCCATTATCATCAACTCCATGTCCTCATTATAGAACATGGAAATAGTAGAGTTTTCAAGCAAATTGGCTCCCATTTCTGCGCCGGGAAACCCTTCTTTAAGCTCGAAATCGATGAGTTGATATTCAATATGGCCAACGGAAAACTCTTCCGGTGTAGGAGTATCACAACTTGACAATAAGAATAGCAGGACAATAAGAACTCCAGCCAATGCTTTTATTTTGCTCATAATTAGTGCATTAATACTTTTTATTAATGGTCTTTCTGCAATTATTAAAACAGTTTCGAAGTGGGTGAAGAAAGGATTCGTTTTGATTCCAGAGCAAATATAATTATTTATTAAAAATTGAGGTCTCCCCTATCTGGCTTTATTAGCACCAATAAATCAAAGGTCCAACTTATCCCACATTTCTAGCTTTATTTCACTGTGAATTTCTAAAGCGCGATAGTGAATTATTAGTGCATCGTCAAAATTCAGTGTGCAATCAATCAACGCTCCGGGAAGTGGATTGAATTCAAGTCCCTGAATGATACCTGCCTTCATGGGAAGGTCTGGGGCGAGATATCCACTCAGGTGAAATCCATCGGCCCCAAATCCCATAAACCCCTCAAATTCTCTGGTCTCAATTCCTTTAAATGTGCCCTCCCCCGGTAGTAATATAATTTCTGTCATATTTTCAACCTCCTCAAGTGCCTGTTTCCAATCCTCGCCAGCGAGGGAAAGTCTATGCTGCTCTCCCCTCATCTCCATGATCGTCAATTTTTCCTGACGTTCAAAGCTGAAATGTTCCAGCAACTCAAATTTTTGATCGAGAAAGTCATAGAGGTGTACGATCAGCTCTTCATTAGGTCGAAAATGCCATTCCATCACCCCTTCGCTGTACATTTGCATAAGCGCATCCAATTTGGGCATGGTATCCCCATCCACGATATCCAGATTGACCTCATAGGTGATGTAACCCTCTTGTGGAATGTTTTGGGAGGGTTCTCCGCACTGATAAAGAAGCAGACTAATTACAGCAAAAGTTGCTATCCAGCCCGGTTTAATTTTATTCAAAAATCCATTCATCCAGGTATCTGTTAAAAATTTTAGCTGTGTTTTCTGCATCGCTTAGAGCCCGGTGGTGCCTTCCGGTGAACTCGAATCCCTCCCGCTCTACCGCAGATTTCAGGCCAATGGGTTTCCTGAGGTTTTTTATGCGCTGGTACTGTTTTTTCAGATTGGCAAATTTCCTGTTCCAAAAAGGGTCCAGATCGTTTTGGTAGCAATTGATTCGAAGCAAATCTTCATCAAAAGCCCCCCAACTCGAGAAATGGTGATGCTCGTAATTTTCTATCCAAAGAGTGAATTGGTCAAAAACCTCTATAAAATCAGGAGCATGGTCCACTTGTGATTGGGTTATTCCGGTGAGTTCTTCGCAGAAATAGGACAATTTCGGATGGATAAAAGGCTTTACCAGAGACTGGAAACTGTCGCATTTCTCTCCGTATGCATTGATGGCAATTGCACCAATTTCAATTATTTCTTGTTCTTCCCTGGTTTTGGGAAATTTCCAGCAAGTTGCTTCGAGGTCAATAATGAAGTAATACACGACTCAGTAAATTTTTTCTCAATAAATCACTTCGATCCAAAGATGTTCGCTTTGATGAGATCTTTCTACGACAAGACTGGCCGGATATCATCTTATAAAACCGAAATAGGCACAAATAATTTTGTAGTGAAGAGAACTGTCAGCGAATCAGCGGCATTCAAGTTCAATTCCCTAATTGCAAGTATCTCAATCCTTAATCGGGTAGGTTTTCCATAGTTTTGGCAACCTCTTCCTTTACCTGTGACTCATAGCACACCAGTCGGTTGTGGTAGAAAAACAGAAGTTTGACATCCTCTGAGGTGTAATATCCTTTCCGCCGGTGGAATTTAAGTGGCTTTCTGGCGGAAAAATTCCCCATTTCTCTCAATCCGGTTTCCAGTAATTCTCTTGTTGATGTCTGAAATGCTGTAGTTACTTTCAGCTTGCCATTTTTTGCAAGATTGTTAAATGCACTGTGAATTGTTCGCGCATTGGGTAGCAGGTCCTCCATGAAAATTCTGATGTCAGACTCTTCCAATCTCAGCATTTCAAATAAATCCTTGTCGTAGTTCATTCCCTCCAATTGTTTAAAAGCAACATAGGCGGTAAAATGAACAGGCAACACCACATTGTCTTCCCGGTAGCTCCTTAGAATGGATTCAGCCAAAACCTTGGTGTAAACCGATTCACGCTGGGGGTTTGGACGAATGATTTCCCCCACTTTAAAATAATCTGCTATGTCAATGATTCCTCCGTTCTTATCGAGACTTTCACCTTCCTCGTTCACCGGATTGCCCAAAACATCCATGGGTTGACCATATGAGACCCAGGTCTTTGGACCTTTGGTGAAAAGGTGGTTGAAAAAGGTGAGTTTGGAAAAGCGCTTGGTTTTTTTGTAGCGCTGTTTGAAGTATTTTTCTTTACCCTCAGCACGGAGGTATTCATCAATCAACACCCTGGCCTCGAGTACAAAGGGATATGAAAGTATTACGGGTACCACATATATTTTTTTCCTGTTTCCCCCTTGAATTAGTGCTCGCTGTGCCTCAACCAAAGTACCTAGCAGTCCGAGCTTTAGTCGCTCTTCAATTTTCCCTGAGCGGGATCTGGTTCCTCCCGGGAAAAATAAGTTGTTTACACCCAGCATGGTCATCTTTTGTGACATGTTTTTCAGGGTCTCAAGGTAGATGGGGTTCTTTTTTCTCCTGTCCAATCGATAAGTTCCCATTCGGTTCATAAAATAGGCCGCGAATTCGCTGTTGAACAGATTCAGACCTGCTCCATAGCAAAAGGAAGGCAATCCGGCCTTATAATCGATGGCATATCCTATGAATATGGAGTCGAGGTTGGATGAATGGGTCGGAGCCAATATCACAGTGCCCTTTTCCATCAACTTTCTCACATGGGGTACCGAACCGGTGAGCTTAATCTTGTCGAGTAAATGCTTCCTGGAGCCCCAAAATGGATAGGGGTCAAAGAACTTGTTAAATAGGATTTTGAAAGCCATGGTAAGAGCCGTTCGGGCAAACTTAAAGGTTCCCGTCTTAAAATTCCCCACTATTTCCTCAGAGTAACGATTGATTATTCTGAGTAGGAGTTCGCGTGACTGCTCCCTGGCTGGTTCCGGTGGAAGACCCTTTATGTGGGTCAGTTTTTTTTCTATTCTGTTCCAAAAAAGTCTTTCATTGGGTGGGTCCACTTTCCAGGGCTTTTTGCGCATGCGATTTTTCTCCTGGTAAATGGTTTTGGCAATTAGACTTTGTACTTCATCATCGGACCGGGTTTCTAGAGAATCAACCGTGATTTGGTTAATCTCATTGATAAAAAACTCCCGCTTCTTATTGAGTTTATATATGGGCCACTCCTTGAGATCGGCCTCAAGCAGGTCAAAGTTGTAATCGGGTAAATCAGGAAGTTGGTTCACCCCGTTTTTCTCCACTATTCCACTATTTTGTAGGTCTTTATTCAAAATGTGATCAATTTTATGAATCCGTGCAAAACCTAATGACTTGCGTGAAATGCCTGATTCGTTCTCACAATGAAATCGAGTAGTTCATCTCTTCCCTCTCTTCGCTCTGAAGAAGTTACGAACGTTGGAGGCAGTTCCTCCCAGTACTCCAGTATTCCTTGCCTTATTGATTCCAACTGCTTATTCCGGCCCGAGGGCTTTATTTTATCTACCTTGGTAATGACCAAAACCCAGGGTACTGCACGTTTACCCAAATTGTTGATGAACTCTATGTCTGTTTTCTGAGGTGGGATGGAGCCATCCACCAACACCATTGCACAGGCTAAATTCTCTCGACCTTCTAAATATTTCCACAGCTCCGTGCTCCATTTTTTGCGATCGCCTTTGGAAACACTCGCATAGCCGTAACCCGGCAAATCAGTGAAAATCCATTCCCGGTCCACCTCAAACAGGTTGAATGTCCTGGTTTTACCTGGCTTATTGGAAATACGTGCAAGCTCTTTCCTGTTGGTGAGATAGTTGATCAATGAAGACTTACCTACATTGGAACGTCCGATAAAGGCGTACTCCGGTATTTCCCTGTAAGGACACTGATCTGCCCGCTCAAAACTACCTAAAAACTCTAAATTTTTCACTTGATGGTTGTTTTCCTTCAATAATCTTTCGGGTACCAAATTAAGTTCCAACCCTGGTCCAAGTTTGTTAAGAGGAGGGTTTTCATGTCCCGTATCGCAATCTGCAATAGTTTGCAAAGTTACGGATTTTCAAGTCAAATGACAGCTTTTTGAAAATAGGTTCAATATTTGCATTCAGATAGAGTTAGATATTATAAATTTGCCCATTTGAAAAGTATGAATTTTAAGAAAGCTGCAATTCCCTTCCTCCTGGTCTTTGGGTTCGGACTGATGAGTGCCGATGCTCAAGTAAATATTGGCATTAGAGCTGGCCTCTCCTCCACTGAAGTCGATGCCAGTGAGATTTTGGTCACCGACAAGGAAGGCGTGGAACAGCTGAGGATGCGGTTAAAAGAGATCAATTATGGTATTCATATGGGTCTGATGGTCCGCTTTCAAATTAATAAGTTCTATATTCAACCTGAATTCCTTTACAATTCTCACAGCGTGGAATACGAGTTCGATGAGATATCCAATCCGGATTTAGCGGACAAGGTTTTAACAGAGCGCTTTCAGCAATTGGATATACCACTCATGATGGGGTTTAAATTCTCCTTTTTCAGAATAAATGCCGGCCCGGTAGGACACATTCAACTGAGTAGTGCCTCAGATGTCTTTGATTTCTCTGATGAATACAGGCAGCGATTCAGCGATATGACTTTGGGATATCAGGCAGGGATAGGGTTTGATATATGGAATATTCACCTGGATTTTCGATATGAAGGCAATTTCTCGAAATACGGAGAGCACATCGAGTTTTTTGGCAATAAGTATGATTTTTCCGACAGCCCCTCCCGGATAATTG
>PWJP01000266.1 GCA_003559985.1 Saprospirales bacterium | reverse complement strand
TACGGATGAGAATCAGTCTTTTGTTGCTGGTCTTTGTTATCCTCAGTGGGTACGCCCTCCAGGGACAGGACCTTCATTACAGCCAATTTTTTAACAGTCCACTGAATAAAAATCCGGCATTGACTGGGATATTTAACGGGGATCAACGGATTTATGCCAATTATCGTCATCAGTGGTATTCAGTACCGGTTCCCTACCTGTCCTTTTCTGGAAGTTACGACCAAAAATTTATCAATCCGCGAAATCCGGATAATTTTTTCAGCGGTGGACTCCTCCTCAATTACGATAAATCCGGTGACTCACGAATGGTTACGCTTCAGGCCGGGCTGTCTCTTTCTTATACAGCTGCCCGCGACGAAAATAATCTGCTGACCATAGGTATTCAGGGAAGTTATTTGGACCGTTCATTTCACTACGGCGATAATTTGCAGTGGGACAGTCAGTTTGACGGACTGATGTTCAATCCTGCGCTTTCGAGTGGAGAACCTTTTGACGAGGGCCGTCACGGCTTTTCTTTTGGTACATTTGGTGCCGGTGTAAACTACAGATGGCAGCAAACCGCGAGAACCAACTTAAATATCGGCGGTGCAATTCACCACATCAATTCACCTAATCACACCTTTTACGATGACGGAGACATCGATTGGCCCAATAGATTTACGGTTATGCTGGCTTCCAGTTGGCAGTTGAGCAACTTACTGGATTTGAAGGTAAAGGGAATGGTCCAGTTTCAGGGGTCCGCGCATGAGTATGTACCTGCAATGTTGTTGAGTTTTCACATCAACCAGCAAAGAGGAAGGCAGTTTATAATGGACATAGGTTGTATGGCGAGACTAAATGATGACGAGGTTGATGCGGTGGTCCCGATGATTGCTTTTGATTTCAATAGTTGGTACGTGGGCGTTAGTTACGATATTAACTTGTCGGACTTCAGAGTAGCTACCCAGCGCTACGGTGGACCTGAAATATCCTTCAGGTATATAATCACCAAGGTGAGGCCATTGCACAATTTTAAGACCTGTCCCATATTCTAAAACAAGCAATCCCAATGAAAATATACAGTTACCTGATATTATTTCCACTGCTATTATTACCGGTTTTGTCTCAGACGCAGACATTGAATGCCTTTTTGGAAGCAGCCGATGAAGCAGAGGAGAACGAAGATTTTTACTCGGCGCTGGTTTATCACAGCAATGCCCTGGAATTCGATACGAGCAACATCGATCAAATATACAATGTGGCGCGATCCGCCAGATTGTTCAATGCGTTTCGCATGGCTGAGGAACACTATGCCAGGGTATTTGATATGCAGACAGAGGGTGAGTATCCAAATGCCGGATTTTATCTCGCACTGATGAAAATGAGGCAGGGTAAGTACGAAGAAGCCGCTGAGCGGTTCAGTATTTACCTGAGTGAATATGAGGGAGATGATGAAGAATATACCAAACGCGCCCGTAGGTTAATGGAGGCCTCTCAGTGGGCAGTTGATATTGTCGATAATCCCGTAGAAGAATATATTATTAATCACACGGGCTCAGAGATCAACACTCCTTTTACAGAATTCGGTGCAGTAAATGTGGATGATACCATATATTACTCCTCCATGCAGTTTGATAACCCCGAGGATGATTATATCCCACCCCGCCCCGTCACCCATATTTTGAAATCTGATGGAGAATTTGCAGAGCCGCTGCCAGACACCATTAATTTGCCTGGCAGACATACTGCCCACAATGCATTTACACCGGAACTGGACCGTGTATATTACACAATATGCGATTATGTGACCGGAAGGCGGATAAACTGTGAACTCTATTACCGGGATATTGAAGATTGTAAGTGGGGCACTGCAGTCAGACTGCCGGATACTGTTAATGTGGAGGGCTATACAGCTACCCAGCCATCTGTTGGACTCGATCCGATGACCATGCGGGAAGTGCTGTACTTTGTTTCGGACCGGCCCGGAGGTATTGGGGGGATGGATATTTGGGCAGTGGAGATACTTGATGACGGCGAATTTGGAATTCCATTTAATGTGGAGTCCCTCAATACTGAAGAGGACGATATAACTCCATTTTACCACCATGCTACACACACCTTGTATCTTTCAAGTGATGGTAGAAAAGGACTCGGTGGTTTTGATATCTACAAAGCCTATGATGAGAACGGACAATGGGGAGTTATTACCCATTTGGGCTACCCACTCAATACCAGCTATGACGAGACTTACTACACCCTTTCTGATAACAGTCGTACAGCATTGTTTTCGTCCAACAGGGAGCAATCCTTTTTCGTTGATGAGGAAATGGAGGCATGCTGTTTTGACATTTATGAGGTGGATATACTGCCATCGGTGCATCTTATCACGCAGACCTTTGATGCGATTACAAGAGATTCGCTACCTGGCGCTGTTGTAAGATTGGTGGACAGAGCTGATCCGGAGAACCTGGTGATAGAACACTACTCGCCGGACGAGGTGGAGTATCGTTTTCCACTGGACAGGGACCGGGAGTACATGGTAGTGACCGAAAAAGAGGGCTACATGCCCGATACCATTTACCTAGATACGAGACAGTTGGACGAAGACGAGGATGAAATTGTCAAGCAAATATACCTGCGACCCGATCAGGTTGAATTGGATGTGTTGGTCTTTGATGCGAGAACCAGATTGCCCTTACTGGGAGTGGAGGTTGCGGTTATCAACACAGACGATTTGGATAGAGAAAGACAGGAATATACCAATCCTGATTCTAATTACTTTAATTTCCCGATCCAACGGGGTTTTACTTACCGCATTGTGGCCAATAGAAAGGGTTATACAAGTGCTACTGAGCTCCTGGAACCGGAAGATTACGCCGGTTTGGACCGGGTAGTTAAACGCCTTTATCTCGATATAGGAGATTTGGCTGACTTCTTGCCACTGGTTCTGTATTTCGACAACGATGAGCCAGATAGAAGGAGCTGGAGCAGACAAACTGATGTGATGTATTCTGAGACATTCGGGCCTTATTACGAAAAGAAGGATAAATTCATAGATCGGTACACCGAGCCGCTTGATGGAGAAGAGAGAGATGAAGAAGCCCTGGGACTCAACAGATTTTTTGAAACCGAGCTCAAGAAGGGTTATGATGATCTGGCCAGTTTTCTGGAAGTATTGGTCCCACACCTTAAAGCCGGGGACCGGGTGGACATCCATCTAAAGGGTTATGCTTCGCCCAGAGCCTCTCGAGAGTACAATATGATCCTTGGATTCAGGCGTGTAAATAGTGTGATTAATGAAATGAGGGAATACGAGGATGGGATTTTGGTGCAGTACCTGGATGAGGGACTTTTGAATATACGTGAAGAGTCTTTTGGTTCGACTCAAGCACCACCTGATGTTATTGGAGATTTGGACGACGAGCGAAATTCCATTTACAGTCTGGGTGCATCTAAAGAGAGGCGTGTCGAGATCATAAAAATTAAAGTGGGGCAATGATCAGGGATGTGTTAGTTTCTAATTCCAAAGTAAAAGAAATGCAAGATACCAATATACATTTGAGAAAAGAATCGGGACGGACAGGCAAGTTACTCCGTGCAACCATGGTTTTTGTCGCTATGCTGTTCTTTTGGGCCACCCCGGTGGAGGTAATGGCCACCCATATTGTAGGTGGTGAACTTACTTATCGTTGCCTCGGTGACGGTAGATTTGAGATAAAGCTCACCGTTTTGAGGGATTGTGAGAATGCGCAGGATGGGGCTGTTTTTGATGACCCGGCTTCCATTGGAGTATTTATGAGAGACTCAAACGATAATTTTAGACGTAATAGTCATAGATTCAACGTAGTTGATGTGGGAGATGCCGGCCATCAGCAAATTCAAATTCCATTTATGGGGGCTGATACCATCCAGGAAACAATCCCAGCAACCTGTCTGGAAGATCGTCAGCCCGGGGATTTGTGTATAGAGCGTGCAGTTTACAGAGTGGTTGTATTTAACTTTAGACGTGAAGCGCCGGACTTGTACTTTGTATATCAGCGCTGTTGCCGGAATCAAATTTTGGATAACATTGAAGATCCGCTTGAAACAGGTATGTCGCTGATGGTTAAATTTAGCCGTGAGGCCAGGACCAGTTGCAATTCTGCACCGGATTTAGCTGATTTCCCACCCTTGTATTATTGTAGAGGAGTTCCTTTCCAAATTGACCAGGGAGGACCAGATATTGATGGCGATTCCGTGGTTTACAGACTGTGTGCGCCATTAACAGGTGCAAGTCAGGGTACTTCCAAACCCCAACCTCCGAACAGACCTCCCAATAATACACTTGACTCTGCCTATAATCCTGTGACATGGGTAGATACAATTTACTCTACCTCCGATATGCTCGGAAATCCTGACGATCCGCTGACCATTGACCCGGAAACGGGTGTGTTGACAGGCACCCCTTTAATCAATGGGCAATTTTTGGTGGGAATATGTATAGAAGAATACAGGGATGGTCGCCTTATCAACTCTTTCAGACGGGATTTTGAAATGGATGTGAGGAGTTGTGAACAGGGACCGATAGCGGATTTTGAATTGCCCGAGGTGCTTTGTGATGAGGACCGCACCGTGACTTTTTTCAATACCAGTGTAGATGCAGATAATTACGAGTGGTTTATAGATAGCGGGGATGGTCCCGAGTTTTTTACGGATGAAGAAGATCCGCCGCCCTATACATTCCCTGATACCGGTAGGTACTACGTGACACTGGTGGCAGCCCTGGACACCCTCTGTTTTGATACACTGACCAAGCCCATCGATGTTCAGATCAATGGATTGATCCCTGATTTCGAGGTGGTACTGGATGAGTGTGTGGATTCACTTGTGCTCGCTCCCATTGATAAAAGCCTTGATACGATAGGTCATATTGTTGAGTGGACCTGGATTGTTGATACGGGAGATACCATTTTAGTGTCAAATGACAGTTTGCCACAATGGGTCTTTAAGGATCCACTGACCATAGATATAACCCTTGAGCTACTTTCCTCCAACGGTTGTACAGAATCATTGACCAAAGAAAATATTGAATTAAATATAATTGACTTTGAGTTCCTGGGGGATACGGTGGAAGTCTGTCCGTTCGAACCCACAGAAATAGTTGCACAAAGCGATCCGGGGTTGACTTACACCTGGGAACCCGAAGAAGGGCTGGATTTAACCAATCCGCACAATCCATTGGTTTCGATCGATTCCAGTAGGCTTTACCGGGTTTCTGTTACCGATGGGATTTGTACACTTGAAGACTCAGTTATGGTAATTGTAAAGCCGGTAAGCGAGTTTGTATTCACCGACCTCGCGGACAGTTGTGACCTCGAGCGAATTGTTGTTGCGGAAGGCATGGTGCCCGGAAGTGGAAATTGGTACAGTGATGATGAATACAGTGATTTGATTGGTCAGGGAGACACTCTTCTCATCGATGTGCCCATCAGCCAAACGGTGTATTTTACTGGAATTGATACCATCAGCGAATGTCTGATAAGAGACAGTGTTGACCTCAGGAGCTTTATAGTGAACCTTGAGTATCAGGACAGATATGATTTTTGCGCTGGAGAAACAGGCGTGATCAATTTAGTGAATATTGACCCACTGGACACTGTTTCCATAATGTGGGAACCAAATGACATAATTGTCGGAGACCTTGATCAACTTCAAATTGAAGTTTTCAGTGATGTCCCGATTGTGGAGATACTATATTTTGATGCGGTCAACCAATTTGGCTGTGAATTGCGGGATTCCATAGTTGTTGAGTTTCATCCCTTTGAGGAAGTGGACTTTGAATACGATTACACCTGTGGGGATAGTACCGTGCATTTTACCATTACCACCGGAGGGAGTTTTCCAGTGGTCTGGGATTTTGGTGATGGGAATACAAGTACTGAACGCAATCCGTCCCATACTTACGAAGAAGAAGGGGTTTATACCGTTGTGCTAAGTTCTCTTGGATTTTGTCCTGACTCCGCAAAAGCTGAGATAGTTATCAACTTCTTCGATATTAATCTTCAGGATACTGTTATATCGTGCTTTGCAGAAGAAGTTACCCTCAATCCTAACGGTGATCCCAATTTGGTTTACGAATGGAGCCCTCCGGAATTGTTTGACGACCCTGAGGCGGCCACACAAGTGTTGCAAGTGGACGAAGATACGAGGGTTACCGTGATTGTATTTGATCCTGATGCTGACACTACTTGCATTCTATTTGACACTATTGACATTGTAGTTCCACCTGAGTTTGAAATTGAAACTAGCGTCGATACCCTTCTACAATGTGATGAAGGTGAGTTTACAATCAGTGTGGATGTCCAACCGGATACTGTACCAGTAAGTGTGGTATGGACAGATGATCAGGACAGTGTAGTTGGAATCACCAGAGAGATTGTAGTTGAAGCCGGTCAGTCAGATTTTTACACGGTAGTGGTTACCGATGAATTTGGCTGTCAGCGCACCCAGGTCATTCCGGTGATTTTTGACCCTCTTGACTTTGATTTTGAGGTTGGAGCGGAGGATACACTTTGTGTCCTGGAGCCTACCATTATTGTCATTACCGGGCTTGATCCTGATGAGGAATACATCATCGAATGGATGGACCACCCATCGATTGTCTCCGGTCACCGGGATGATACTTTACATATAGTGCCGGAAGGTCCGACCACCTACACGGTTGCGGTTACCAATGAGGCCGGTTGTACGGAAGTCAAATCCGTGCAGGTCTCCCCAAGGGACTTGAGTGACATATTAATAGCAGTTGCAATTCCTGATGAAATAATTAAAGGAGAGGAATCCAACCTGGATGTACTGAATGGGAGCCCTTTCTGGGATTACACCTGGACAGACACCTCCGCAGAATTGACCCTCTCTGATACGACTATTAAGGATCCGGTGGCCTTCCCGGAAAAAACAACCACCTACTATGTTGAAGTAGAGGATGAGTATGGCTGTATAGCTGGTGACTCAGTTACAGTTGAAGTTATTGTATTACCCTGTGAGCCACCGTATGTATTTTTTCCCAATGCTTTTTCTCCCAATGGAGACGGTACAAATGATGTACTTTTCGTGCGCGGAGTTCACATTATTGAGGTTGAACTTATGATTTACAATCGCTACGGACAAAAGGTTTTTGAGACCGATGACCAGGACGAAGGCTGGACCGGGTTCTTCGAGGGTAAACAAGCTCCTGCGGGCGCCTATGGCTATCACCTCTATGTGATGTGCAATTGTGGAGGCGAGTATGTCGAAACCGGCAATGTCAATATTGTGCGGTAGCGGATTGGTGTTTGACCCGGTATGAAAATTTAGTGTCTGTCAGAGATACCAAAAATAGAAAGTGCTTCAGTTGGAGAAAAATTAATTCCGCTGAAGCACTTTTTTTATTCCACTCAGCAAGGGCTGAGAAAAAGCTGGAATGAAAGCTTCATACATCAAATCTACATGTGTCCTTGAAGGCTTTTTGAAGGAGTTGTTTTAGATTACACGGGGTAAATTGTAACCGTAAAAGTGTTTTCGGGTGGAAAAATCCAATCCCGGTAATGTAGTTTAGACAATTGAGTTTTAGCAGAATGACAGTCAGGGAAAATTGGCACCAATTTTTTATTGGAGATTGAAAAAGTCAGTGCGATGAACCCCAAAGTGTTGTAGGGAAATTCTGATGCCGGCTTGAGAGTGCGGAAAATGAGGTTACGGAGAACTGGTTTGATCAGGGACTGAATCCGGCCAGACCTTCAAAAATCCAATCCGCAAGGGCCTGTCGATTGGACGGTAAGATCACCCGCATGAGGTCATTTTGATTTCTGATATTGGCCAATTCAATCATTACAGCAGGCGGGGTAGTGGTCCGCAAAATATATAAATTTCGCCCTGAAACTGTTCCCCTGTAGGGTCTGGAAGGGCGGTGTTGATTGTACTTTTCCCTGAAAACCGTTTGCAACTGCTGAGCTGCCTGTCTTCCCTGTCTGCTGTGATTGTAGTGGTAGAAAAAAACATCCTGCCTTTGGTTGGGAGGCCTTGAATCAATGTGGATTGATAACTTCAGATGTTCAGTGGCACCGTTATTTCGCTCCTGCTTGTATAGCTGATTTACAATCCTCGCCCGGTCTCTCAATCGCGCCAGTTGGTTAGAGGGAATTCTCCTGTTTCCGTGATGGACTTCGTCGTTGTCACAGAGAAGGATTTTGTCGTCTCTAATTCCATCATAGGGGTCTTTGACTATGAGGTGGACAGTAGCGCCATGTTCTTTTAGCCTTCTGGCCAATCTCAGCGTTACATCGTAGCAATATTCATCCTCACATATGGTGTGACCATTGTAGTTTCCCATAGCACCAGGATCAGGACCACCATGGCCGCTTTTAAGGTAATATACCTTGCCCTGCAACATATTGCTCTTTACAGCGACATCTGCGTATTGCGGGCCAAAAAGTGGGAAGTTAATAGTTCTGCTCGCAGCAGTTACCGCTCTGGGACCCTCATCCTCACAGCCAAAAAGATGATGAGGCACCCACAATTCGCCTCCCGCCCTGTAGTCTTTACCCAAAATTCCTGAACTAACGAGTCGCTCGTTGTATTTCTGAATGGCCACTGCCTGGTCCCAATCGTCAATCCCAATGGTCGATCGAATACTCGTTCCATCGTACTCCCAGACCGTGACTGGAAGTTTGTACCTTCTTCCCCTGTGCAAATTTTGCTGAGGGCTCATGCTATTCAGCTCGTGAAATTTGTCGTAATTGCAAGGATATTGATGTAGGTTGTAGCGCTGCAACAGGCGAATAACTCCGTCACCTGCTTTTACGGAAACTTGCGGGTGCGTGGATGGGGCTGTCCAACCCTCCGTGGGAAAGGCCCAAAAGAGCAGAGCTAACAGTGGTGTAATCCAGATTTGAGACCTCATTTTCCTTTGACTTAAAATCAGCTACAAATTACGGAAATATTTAATACGTGTGCAAGCTTTTTGAAAAATATTTTTTCTAAAGACACATTTTTTCCACGATGCACCAAAATTAAGTCCTATTTCCCAAATTGAGCGTAGCGGTCAACCGCTTTGTAATTTATTTAACCTATGAGTGAATTAGATGATATATGTGCTCACAAAGCTGAATGGGGAAAATGGATGATATTAAATTGACTGTGATGAATCAAAATATGAGGTCGAGTGCTCCGAGGAGGTACGCAATATAAGCTGCAGAAAATACAACCAAACAGGTCAGGCAGATGAGGGAAAATGTCTTATAACCTTTTGATAGTCGGGCTTCTTTTGGGATATTGTCAGATGTGATAAGACTGTAATTAAACCATGCCAAAACCGGAGCCGACAAGAAGGATAGCCCGGTGGCAAAATCGATAAAAGCAGTGAAGGTGCCGGTAAGGGCGTTCAGAATGATTAGCGCCACTCCGGGAATGATGAACAGAAAGAGGTTGTAGGTCCTCTTTCGTACTAGTCTCTTTCTGTCCTGCTCTGTATTTATGGAAATAATCCGGGTCATCACCCTTGTAAAGGCATCCAGAACCGCCAGGGTAGTGGTCAGCATGGCTGTAAAAGCGGCAATGGAAATGATGGGTTCACTCCAGGGCCCCAGGGCATTCCCGTACATGCTTACCAATTGGGCTGAAAATTCAAGACTTCCCGATGCAAATGAGACACCACCTCCAAACATCACAAAGGCTCCTAACAGAAAAAATAGCAGGCCCATAATGCAAGCCATAAGATAGCCTATATTGAAATCCCAGAGTGATTCCCTGAGACTCGGTTGGTGGCCTGATTGCCAACGCTTTTCTTTCATCCAAATGGACTGCCAAACAGATGCGTCAATGGGAATGGGCATCCATCCGATAAATGCTATGACAAAGGCTATTCCTGCAATATTGAAGTATTCAGGAGGAGGCTGTTGGACAACGGTTTTACCCGCCCCGGCCGCCAATGCCATCAACACTGCTGCAAGCGTAGCCAGAGCGAGTAGTGAGACAATGACCTTCATGGTGATATCCAGCCCCCCATACCTGCCGACAAAAAGCAGTGAAATGCAGAAACCGATAATGATTAAACTCCATTGGATGCTGCTCAACCCCAATCCAAATAACTGTTCGGCGAGTCCGGCTGTGACAATGGTTACTCCGGCCTGGACCACAAACATGGTGCCTACTGTGATTATGGTAAAAACGCTGAAGGGCATGAGTCCCATTTCCCTGTATCCCTTTACCAGGTCATTGTTTGTAGCAGAGGTGTACCGGCGACCAAATTCCAAAAAGGGGTATTTGGTGAGACATGCAAAGGCGAGGGCCCACCAAAGGGCAAATCCGTAATCAGCCCCTGCTCTTGTTGCCTGCACCAAATGTGAGACCCCAATGGCTGCTCCCGCAAGCAACAATCCGGGACCCAGGGTGTCGATTAAAAACTTCTTGCTTAAAAATTTCACTCGGTCTAATCTGTATTTCCTGCGAACAAATCTAAGGATTTTATTTGAGTTGACAGCTTGAGGCTGTCAGCCTAAGTGCCCATTTTCAGAATCATATCTGAATAGGATTCGGCTAAAATTTGATTGGGATTTATACCGAAAAAATTTCTGTAGTATTCGCATTGGCCTCTGAGTTGTTCAAGGGGCATGTCTCCTGTCCGGTCAATGGCTTCCACCTCTACAAAATCATCCAATTTGTCGAGTTTATCGAAGTGAAATTTGACATTGTCAATGAAGTATATTCGCCGGGTCTTTTTTACCACCGTCCAAACACCGTTGGATACGGTCAATATTTCCTTAATTCTGCTGTCCTGTGCCACCTCTTGTAAAATCACCTTTGATTCCCTGGCCTTGGGGTCGTCACTTCTGTGATAGAGAATCAGAGCATTTTCTATATTTCCCTCCCTCAGTTTTAATCTCCCCGATTTGCTGTGGAAATAAGTGTCAGTCTGATTGTCTTGCCCGGCAAATTTTGGCTGCAATTCCAATAGTTGCTTCTCGTTAATTTCGCAGTCTTTCACCGATGCCTTGAATTCAAAATTGGTAAATGCCATTGGTTTTTCCACCAAAGTTAGGCAAATCCTGGGGAAATTGTTTTGAGCGGTCAGAAGGAAACCCAGTGGATAGAGTCGCGGTGTCTTAATTTTCTTTGGATATCGAGCTGTGAGCCTCCGGTATCTGTAAATCCGTTTTTTTGCATGGGGAAATCCATGATTCAGGCAGTTTGGTCTGCAGATAACCTCCATTTGGCTAAAAAAATCCTGGATTGAAATGTCCCTTGTATCTTTACATAGAAATTGGCCAATTAGGTTTATAGGATGCGTTCTTATTTTTCCAGTGGCAATACAAACTCACGAATAGGCATGAAAAAAATGAAGTCCCGATTAAATAGTTGGTGCGAGAATAACTGGTCTGTATTTATCATTTTGTCGATGGTTTGCCTCGTCCCATTTGCAGGAGTGGTAGCTCAGAATCAAATAGAAGGTCGGGTCGTTGACCAGAGAACAGGGGATGGGCTGCCCTTTGTTCATATTGTGGTGGAGGGAGTTCAGGCCGGTTTTGTCACTGATTTAGAGGGGTATTTTTCCTTTGAGCCAGAGGAAGATGCCGTCAGTTTGAGGTTGTCCTACGTGGGCTATCGGTCAAAAACGGTTACCATTGACGCATTGAAAGGTGAATCGGTGGTAATAAAAATGCGCCCTGCGGTGGTAGGACTTTCCGAAGTAGTGGTAGAAGCCGGCGAGAATCCTGCACACCGTCTCATTCGCGGGGTTTTTGAAAACAGGAGAAAGCACAATCCAGAGAATAACACCTCCTTTAGATATCTATCCTACAATAAACTGCATGTGACCATTGACATCGATTCGTTGGTGCGCCAGGAGCGTCTGGAAAAGAACGATACCAGTTTTCAGAATCTGGTGAAGTTCATTGACCGGCAACATCTCTTTATGATGGAATCTGTGGTGGAGCGTGTATTCAGGAGACCGGCTGCCAATAGAGAGGAGGTGCTGGCCAGTCGCACCTCCGGATTTGAGAATCCCATTTTTGTACTGTTGGGCACTGAACTCCAGTCGTTCTCATTTTACGACAGTGAGTTTGTGCTTTTTGGCACCGCTTATAAAAGTCCCATCAGCAGGAATTTTAGCAGGTATTACGAATTTCATATAAGGGATACTATTATGGGTAGCACTCCAGAGGACACCACTTATGTGGTCGCTTACTATCCTGTGGAGGGGCGAAATTTTCCTGCTTTGGAGGGATTGCTGTATATTCATGTACCGGATTTTGCCATACAAAATGTCATCGCAGGCCCTGCCCGTGAAGAGGAGGGGGCCAATGTAACCATCCGTCAGCAGTATGAAAAAATCGATGGGGAGTATTGGTTCCCCGTTCAATTGGACACTGAACTCAACCTGCACATGGTGGATATGGGAGACGTTAATCCTCAATTGAAGGTCAGAACTTATTTGGATAGTATTGAGATAAACCTGCCACGCGACCAGGTTCGAATAGGTCCTGTTGATGTAGTCCTAAATCGTGATGCCTCCAGGCGTGACTCCCTGTTTTGGACCCAACACAGGAGAAATCCGTTGGACTCCAAAGAGCTGAGGGCTTACCACTTTATGGATAGTTTGGGAGAGGAGCACGATTTTGAACGCAGGGCAGAGTGGATGATGGCCCTTTTTTCAGGACGGATATCTATTGGAAAAGTGGATTTGGAACTCAACCGCATAGTGAATTTCAACGTATATGAGGGATTTAGACTCGGGGCCGGTTTGAGGACCAATCACCGGTTTAGTGAAGTTTTTGAAATGGGTGGCTGGTTTGGCCACGGATTTAGAGACGGCAGAAGCAAATACGGTGGTGATGCAAATGTGCTGTTGAACGAGGACTATCAAATTCGACTTGGGGTAGGTTACCAGCGCGAATTGTTTGAAACCGCCGGCATTGAACACAGCCTTAGGCGCACCGGGGGCTTACTTACCAATGTTGTGAGGCCTATTTTTATCACCCAGTTTGACCTGACCAATGAGTACCTCGCTTTTGTTGACTTCCACCCGAGGGCAAATTTTCAAACCAGGATGTCAGTCAAGCGTCAGAACAGGAAAGTGATGGGTGATTACCGCTACTTAAGCGAAGCCAACTCGGAAGGAAGCCGGGAATATGTCTTTTCGACCCTGAATTTTGAAGCTGCTTTTGCACCGGGTGACCGCTATTTTCAGGGGATGCGAGGCAGACAGTCGCTCAACTTCACCTATCCGCGGTTTTATTTGTCCTACGCACATGGTATAGATGGATTTGCCGGTGGAGAATTTGACTTCCAGCGATTGGTATTTTCGGGATTATTTGAAAGGAGGTTCCCGGCATTTGGCAGACTCACCGCCGAACTAACCGCCGGTGCTGTTTTCGGGGATATTCCATATTCAGGCTTGTTTACAGGAAAATACAGTGCCCTGGACAATACCGGGTTTTGGAGGAGAATCAGTGTGGCTGACCGAAATTCCTTCGAGACCATGAGGCCGGTTGAATTCACCAACGACCGTTTTGTAATGCTCATGCTTCGCTACGACCTGGGCAGTTTGTTGTTCAGTCTCGATTCCAGAAGTGCTCCCCATCTTGAATTTGTAGCCCGGGGAATGTATGGAACCCTTGATGTGGACCTTGAAAAGCATCAAAACATTGAATTGCTCTCAACCGACCAGGGGTATTTCGAAACAGGTTTTGAAGTCAACAGGCTTTTAGGTACCACGGGACTTGGATTTTACTACAGAGTTGGAAATTACGCCTTTTCCTCTTTCTCCAGAAACCTCTCGATTCGGCTCACCTCCAAGTTTGTGTTTTGACGGAAGTTGTCGTTTTGGCCATTAAGGGAGAGACAATAGTGGTATAATATTACCTCATGCAGCTTTCTTCTTCGACAAAGTAATTACTAAGCCAGAATCTCTTCAAAAGTCAATAAGGCAGGAGAGCTTAGGGGTCAAAGCGTACCCCTTAGTTCCTGTTCTCTTTCAATGGCTTCAAAAAGAGCCTTGAAGTTGCCTTTTCCAAATGACTGGGCCCCTTTTCTTTGAATAATCTCGTAAAACAAAGTGGGCCTGTCCTGAACCGGTTTGGTAAATATTTGCAGCAGGTAACCTTCATCATCCCGGTCCACCAGGATATTTTGGGACTTCAGGTCTTCGATGCTTTCGTCTATATCTCCGACCCTGTCCAGCAGATCCTCGTAATAATTGTCCGGTACGTAGAGGAATTCAACCCCATTCTTTCGCAATTGACCCACTGTTTTGATGATGTCGTCGGTAGAGACAGCTATGTGCTGAACCCCGGCTGACTTGTAAAAGTCGAGGTATTCCTCAATTTGGGATTTTTTAAGTCCTTTGGCAGGTTCATTGATTGGAAACTTGATGTAACCGTTACCACTGGAAACAACCTTGCTCATCAGAGCGGTGTATTTGGTACTGATATCCTTGTCGTCAAAAGTGATGAGGAGTTTGAATCCGAGTACCTCCTGGTAGAATTTTATCCAGCGATTCATATCGCCCAGTTCAACATTGCCCACGCAGTGATCCACGTATTTGAGACCCACCGGTTCCACTTTTCGAAGGCTCTCTTTGGGCTGAAAACCGGGCATAAAAGTACCCGAGTAATTTTTTCTCTCCACAAAAGTGTGGATAGTCTCTCCGTAGGTGTGAATTCCTGAAAGTACGACCTCGCCATTGTCATCACTCATGGTATATGGTTCAAAGGCCGATTTGGCACCGCGTTCAACGGCTTTCTCGTGCGCTTCTCGCGCATCTTCCACCCACAGTGCGAGTACTTTAACGCCGTCACCGTGCAATTGCACATGCTTGAGAATTTCGTGGTCCGGCTCATATGCAGAGGTGAGGACCAGCCGTATTTTGCCCTGTTCCAGCACGTAGCTCACGGTTTCTTTGCTGCCCGTTTCAGGTCCTTTGTAGGCCACCAGTTTAAACCCGAAAGCGGCCTGGTAAAAGAGGGCGGACTGCTTTGCATTGCCCACGTAAAACTCTATAAAATCGGTTCCATTGATAGGGAAAGTGTCCCTAACTGTTTTCTTTTCTTTACTTGTTAAAGTATCCATTTTTTGCGCAGTTTTATTTTTTCCAACTCTTGTAATAATCCTTGTTTTCAATATCCACTGCATGAGTGGTCATCAGTAGCGGTCTGAAGGTATCAACCATGACCGCCAGTTCTTTGGTCTCTTTTTTGCCGATGGATTTTTCCACCGTGCCGGGATGTGGGCCGTGAGGAATCCCACCCGGGTGGAGAGTAATCATTCCGCGCTCTACATTGTCCCTGCTCATAAAATCTCCGTCCACGTAGTATAGCACTTCGTCGCTGTCAATGTTG
Source organism: Saprospirales bacterium (assembly GCA_003559985.1). GTDB lineage: Bacteria > Bacteroidota > Bacteroidia > Chitinophagales > Saprospiraceae > PWJY01. Next base: position 4,291 of record PWJP01000266.1, on the reverse strand, counting down.
GAGTGGTTGTAAGGTGCGGGAATGGCCAGGGGGTGATAGTCGTACAACCGTGGGACAAATGAGCATATCACATATCCTTTCGCTGCAAAAGTCTGATGTACCGGTGGGGGTTGGTGTATCCGTCCTGTGAGGGGCTCAAAATCGTGAATGGAGAAAATGTATGGATAGACGTATCCATCCCAGCCTACCACATCGAAGGGATGACTTCCGTAATGGTACGGATAGAGTGCATCCTCTTTTTTGATGTAGAACAAAAAGTCCCCCTCCTCATCGTGGGTTTCCAGTTCTTCGGGTTTTCTAATGTCTCTTTCACAGAAAGGGGAGTGCTCCATCAACTGTCCGAATTGATTGCGGTAGCGCTTAGGAGTCACCACTGGACTGTAAGACTCTACGATAAACAAGCGGTTGTTTTCATCCTTGAATTCCAGCTTGTAGATAGTGCCTCTGGGAATTACGATGTAGTCCCCGTATTTGAAATTGAGGTTTCCGTACTGGGTTCTTATCTTTCCACTTCCCTCGTGTATGAAAATCACCTCATCGGCATCCGCATTTTTGAAGAAGTAGTCGCTGTTCCCCTTTTTTGGTGCTGCGAGTATTATTTTGCAATCTCCATTGACCAGTACCGGTTTCCTGCTCTGAAGGTAATCGTCAACCGGACTTACGTTAAAGCCCATCAGGCAGCGGTGCTTAAGTTGCTTGTCGTGAATTGTTTCCGGCTTAACATCCTTTGGATCACCCGCCTGTAATATTTTGGTTGGTGGCTGAACGTGGTAAAGCAGTGATGCTTTGTCGTCGAATCCTACGGTAGAAAAAAGTTCTTCGTGGTACAACTCCCCATTGGATTGCCGGAACTGAGTATGTCTTTTGTGGGGTATTTTCCCCATTTTGTAGTAGTGCATCTTCTATAATTTCTTGATAATTTAAGCGGGCCCAAATTTACGAAATCCATTGGGTTAATGCAAGAAAAATGAGCGCTTGCATCTCAAAATTTAAAACCTGCAGTTAGTGCGATCCGACTGACGGTGGCATCTGTGAGTACGCGTTGTTGTGCTTCAGCACCCGGAACCTGGTAGGGGTTATAGGCCCCTTCACGGAGGCCTCGCTGGTAGGCCAGGTCGAGAAAAAAGTCAGACTCCCGAATACCCACTCCCAGACTCCAGATGAGGTCTCTGTCATCAACTGATTCAAATGGACTTTCAATAAACTGCAGTCCTCCTCGCACTCTGAAAAGGTCCAATGCGAGTTCTCCACCCAGTCTGAAATTCAGAGCACCGCCCAGTTCGTTACTTATCTCGTTGTTTCTGACCCGCTCATCGGAGGAAAAGCCCGAATCAAAGTTGAATCGACCACTGGTGTAATCCAGATACTCAATATCGAAAGATATAAAACCTCTGTTTTGGATGAGGTAACCAACCCCACTCATTATCCTCCAGGGAGCAGTAAAGTTGTAGTCAAAAAGTCCGCGGGGGGAACCTGCTGTCTGAGGGCCGGGAACTGGTGGAGGGAAATCGGTATTTTCCTGCAACCAATTTAAATCGTAATCGTAGGTAGCTGATGTGGTGAATTCACTGGACAAGGAATACCATGTTGGCGAATGAATGGCAAGACCAAATCGCAATGCCTGGGAATGTCGGTAGATCATACCTGCCTTGAGTTGAAATCCAACTCCGGTTAATTCATCGGTTTCTGAGAATTCAAAGGATCGAAATCCCTGCTCCCTATCTTCATCTTCTTCAAAATAAATTTTGTCCTCGGTAATATTTACAATGGGCACACTGAGTGTAAGTCCCATAATTAGTTTTTCCCTCAGATTGCCTGCAAAAGAGAGTTATATTTCATTGATACTACCCTCAGTCCGGAATGTGTGTTCTTTCCTCAATTCGGTGCCTGGTATAAGATCGGTGGAGTAAGTATTGTCGTTCTGATTGAAGAGCAAGGCAAATGCATCGTAGGCCGGACCCACTTCAAAGTCGTCAATGCGCTCCGGATCAAGTCCTCTTCCCAATTCTGTAAAGCGGTCTAAAATACTTCCCTCATTGCGGGTACTTGAAAAAATATGGGAGTGGAAATTAGCCAGCCTGTTGTAACCCACTGCGAATGAGAAATTGGTAAAAGACCCTGAGTTGCCGGGCTGCCCGGAAATTACCAGCCCGAAGTTGGAAAATTGCAGGTTGGAAAACCGGTCATTTTCTCGATTGGCAGACCATCTGGCGTCGGTATTGTTGGAGTAGAGCAGGGGAGTAAAGGTGAGTTCACTCCTGCGGATGAGACCTAATCCCGCTGGATTGTAGGCCGAGGCTGAATAATCTGCACCCAGCGCTGTCATAGCACCACCTGCCCCCATGTATCTGGCAGTTCCGGTGTGGTCAAGGGTGGAAAGGCGTATGGCGTCGTCCAGAGTCTGAGCAGTCAGCCCCATCGAAAATAAAAGGCCAAAGCCGGCTAACAGTATTGATCGCATAGATGTCATAGTTGAATCTTTTAAATTTTTGTGTCCTGATGGGTCCTCAGGGTCAAGACATGTCATTTGTCCAGTTAGTTAACCGGTTTTACGGTTAAAGTTGTTGGGTATTTGTCCATTGAAACGTCCATATATTACTACAGGACATTTAAAGTGTAATATTTCTCCAAAATTCAGCTTGTGTGATTGAACATGTTACCGGTCTGATTGGACACCAATAAAAAAAGCGAAGTGGTTTACATTGTTTACCACTTCGCCCTTAATTCTTAAAAATGATCCAAGTTAGTTAATTGTCATTAATGTTTTTCAGCAAAATTATCCACCTCTTCCTGAGCGGTTGCTTCTGGTAGAACCGCTACTGCTATTAGAACCTCCTCTCCTTGATGGAGAAACTCCTGAAGAGTTGTTGCTACCGGAGGAGCGCCTTGGGGAGAAAGAACCTGAACTTCGCGTATTGTTATTATTTCCGCGATTCAAATTTGGCAAAGGACTTGTGTTTCTCTGATTGCTCCCGCGATTGATGTTGGGAGAAGAAGAACCTGAATTGTTTCTGTTCCTGTTGATATTAGGACTGGTTCGTGTATTGTTTTGATCACCTCTGTTAAGATCGCGACTTTGTCTTCCCGTGTTTTGTGATCCCTGACGGGTATTGGTTCTCGGATTGTTGAAAATTCGGTTGTCAGTACCAGTTCTGTCAGCAGAACGAGTCTGAGGTACATTGGTACGCGTATCGCGATCTGCCTGGGACCTATCCACTCTGTTGTCGCGGAATTGCTCCTGGGTTCTTCTGGAGGGAATGGCAGCGGTGGATGTTCCTTCCGAACCTCTGGCTCTTCTATCCGCGCGCTGAGACTCTTGAGATGACCTTTCAGCCAATCCTGCTGATTCGCTTCTATCCAGAGTTTCACTGGTGCGAGAATCGGCGGTTCGGGTTTCCCTGTCGCTTTCGCGGGGAGCTACTCTATCATTATCTCTGGCCAGGCGCTCTTCATTTGTTCTCGTCGGAGCCCTCAATTCTTCTTTGTCATCTGGTGTAGTTCCAGGCATTGCCTCCGCAGTGCGACCTCTTCTCGCGGTTGTACCACCGGTTGAAGTCCTCGGTCCGTATTGAACATTTTGAGTAACAGCGTTACTTGAAGATTGACCTGGAACAAAGCCCGGACTGTTATAGACATTATACACATAGTAAGTTGAACTGGAATAGAATGCAGGACAGCCCGCATATCCAAATCCACTGTAACCCCAACTGTGGTAAGAGTATCCGAATCCACCCATTGGTCTCCACGGATTGTAAGGCCGGTGGAAGGCATGTGGGCGATAAAAAGGATCGTGAAAATGTGGCCCAAAGTGAGGATGCATTCGCGGCCTCATTGGATTGTAGTAGCCAGTTCCTACATAGATGCTGACTCCTGGAGTGCGGTATCCATAATAAGCCATATCTACAAACATCGGACTGTAGAAATCAAAGCCTCGATTGGGTCTGTGGAATCGATTTATCCTCGATGAGTAATAAAAGTCATAGTCTTTTTGATAGTCGTAGTGTTCGCTATCATAATCACCACTTTGCTCACCAAAACTCAGGTCCTGAGTTCGATCTGAGGTAGTTGAGGTCGTAGTGACAGATTGTTGCCTGTCCGGGTCGTAGTAGAGATCATCGTATTGAGAGAATCCCTGTGACGCAAACAGAAACATGGTTGCTAACCACAATACGGAATTTTGAATCAGATTTCTCATTTTTAAGAATTTGTTCTATTAAAAATTATAAGTTGCAAGGTAACACTTTTCGGACAGTACCTGAGTTAAAATACAGGAATTATTTGAAAAAACTGC
>PWJP01000203.1 GCA_003559985.1 Saprospirales bacterium | reverse complement strand
CTGCAGGGTCTATAAATTTGAGCAACTCGGCAAGGCTGAACTGGAGCGAATCCTTCAAAAGGCTATTGAAAAAGATCAAATACTCAATAAGATCAAGATTGAAGTAAAGGAAACCGATGAACTCCTCAGGGCTTCGGGTGGAGATGTTAGGAAATTGCTTCATGGCCTTGAAAGCGTGGTTGCAGCAAAAACCAAGGGCGGTAAAAAGGAACTGACCCTCGATAACGAAATGACCCGGGAGGTACTGGTCAATATCCTTCCGGAATACGATAAGGCTGGCGACCAACACTACGATATCATATCGGCTTTTATCAAAAGCATCCGGGGTAGCGACCCCGACGCTTCCATCTACTGGCTGCACCGAATGCTGGAAGGCGGGGAAGACATCAAGTTTATTTGCAGGCGAATGATCATCTCAGCTTCAGAGGATATAGGTCTCGCCAATCCCAATGCACTTTTGCTGGCAAACTCCTGCATGCATGCAGCCATCAATACCGGTCTTCCCGAAGCAGCCATTCCCATGACCCAGACCGCCATCTACCTGGCCTGTTCACCAAAATCCAATTCGGCCTACCTGGCCATGCACAGCGCAAGAGACCTGGTGAGAAAATATCCCAACTCTCCGGTCCCGAAGCACCTCCGAAATGCACCGGACAAATTGAGCAGGGAACTCGGTCACGGAAAGGATTACGATTATCCCCACGACTATCCAAACAACTATGTGCCCCAAAACTATTTTCCAGAGGACATCCCGCATACCGAACTTTATCAACCAGGAGGAAACTCCTACGAACAACAAATGATTAAAAAGTGGGAGGACAAAAAATCTGAATCATCATCTTCGAACCAAAAGGAGTAAAAAGAATACTGGTTTTGGGTCTGAATCTAGTGGGTGTCGCAAGTTTTAAACGTCAATTCGTACTCTACCCTTGTCTGAACCTTTAATGCCAATAGGAGTTTTGATTCTTACATTATCTTTCTTTGGGTAAAACCTTTAATGGTGCATTGATCAGAGCATTTGACCCGGCAAAAAATCCCGGAAGATCAAAAATTATACTATATTTGTGAGAAATTAATCAGCAATAAGAATAAAATAAATGGATACAGCGACAACTTCATACATCGATCAGGAAAACCTGAAAATCATCAGAGACAGTGCCAGAGATTTTGCCGAAACCCACATCAGGCCACATGTCATGGAATGGGATGAATCCCAGCACTTTCCGGTGGACATGATGAAGGAAATGGGGAAATACGGATTTCTCGGAGTACTCGTACCTGAAAAGTACGGTGGATCAGGCCTGGGTTATCAGGAGTACATTACCATAATCGAAGAAATCACCAAAGTTGATCCATCCATCGGTCTCTCAGTGGCTGCACACAATTCTCTGTGCACAGGTCATATACTGGAATTTGGAAGTGAGGAGCAAAAGCAGAAGTACCTGCCCAAACTAGCTTCAGGAGAGTGGATCGGTGCATGGGGACTCACCGAACCCAATACCGGCTCCGATGCGGGAAGGATGAAAACCGTGGCTGAAAAACAAGGCGACTACTACGTAATCAACGGCACCAAATGTTGGATTACACACGGAATCAGTGGTGAAGTGGCTGTGGTTATCGTGAGAACCGGTGAACTACTCGACTCCCGCGGGATGACTGCTTTCATAGTAGAGAGAGGTACCGAGGGTTTTTCAGGAGGGAAAAAAGAGGACAAACTCGGAATGCGCGCATCCGAAACCGCTGAATTGATTTTTGACAATTGTAAAGTTCCCGAAGCCAATATGCTCGGAAAGGAGGGTGAAGGTTTTATCCAGGCGATGAAAATCCTGGACGGAGGGCGCATATCCATAGCAGCCCTTTCACTCGGAATTGCCAAAGGAGCCTACGAGGCCTCCGTAAAATACGCTAAGGAGAGAGAACAATTTGGACAACCCATTGCCAATTTTCAGGGGGTGAGTTTCAAGCTGGCTGACATGACCACCAAAATCCAGGGCGCAGAATTGCTCACAAGAAAAGCTGCATTTTTGAAAAACCATGGCAAGCCGGTTACAAAAACTTCTGCTTCAGCCAAGTACTACGCCTCCGAAGTCTGCGTGGATGTCGCAACAGACGGGGTTCAGATTTTTGGAGGATACGGCTACACCAAGGAGTTTCCTGTCGAGAAATTTTACAGGGACTCCAAACTGTGCACCATCGGAGAAGGAACCTCTGAGATACAAAAGTTGGTAATCGCAAGGGAGTTGATCAAGGAGAACAAACTGGGCTAATCCCACTCCAAATTTTTACAGTGTATAGCGGAATAGCGCCACGGTATTCTCGTGGTTCAAATGGTTTTTGGAAAACCGGATTTGAGGTCAGGCAAACCAATTCAACTTACTCTACCTCCGCACTTTCGATGACCTCGTTAAAGACACGGAAGAAATTTCCGCTCCATATCTTTTCAATGTCCTCCCAACTGTAATCCCTGCGGAGCAGTTCAGCAGTCACATTTTTCATCTCTGACACGTCAAAGCAATCTTCCAGCACTCCTCCCCCATCGAAATCACTTCCAATACCGACGTGATCAATTCCAATCAAATCCACAATGTAGTCGATGTGATCCACGAAATCGGATACCGTTGGGAGTTTAACCGGGTATTTGTGATTGATGGCTTCCCAGGCCGCCCATGCTTCTGCCATTTCTTCCTCACTCAGTCCACTGAAGTTGTTGTAACGCTGTCGCACCTCACGTCTAGCTTCGAGCACCTCAGGTTTTTGTTGCATGGTTTTTACATAAGAAGGTAGAAAGGTCACCTGGACAACCCCGCCATTTTCGGCAAGAGTTACCAACATATCGTCGGTCAGATTGCGGGCGTGGTCACATACGGTTCTGGCATTTGAATGCGTGGCTACCACCGGTTGGGAACTGACTTCTATCACATCGTAAAATGCCTGATCGGAGATGTGGCTGACATCTATCAACATACCGATGCGGTTCATTTCTTTAACTACTTCCCTTCCAAAATCGGACAATCCACCGTGGATGTAACCTTCGGGGTCTGTAGAGGAATCGCATACCTGATTATTTCGGGTGTGACTGAGTCCGATATACCGAGCTCCCAGATCGTAGAATTCCTGTACCCTGTTTATGTCGTGGTCCAGCGGAAATCCATTTTCCAAACCGATAAATATGGCGTGTTTTCCGAGGTGTTTCAGTTCCCACGCATCTTCCGGAGTGTATGCTAAACCGGCAACCTCACTGCTCTTTTCCGCCATTTCGTGAATCAACTCAAAAGTCTCCAGAGCGCTTTCGTAGGCCTTTTTATAATTTGTTTCAGTCAGTTGCTCCTGCCGCACATACACCACAAAAAAGCCGGCATCAAGGCCACCCTCACTCATTCTTGGAAAATCGACTTTCCCACCACCCTTTCTGGGATCGTTACGTTCCAGCATATCAAAATCATCTCGTCCCAGCCGCATCGGCGTATCGAGATGCGTATCCAATGTCAGAATGCTTTTGTGGATGGCTTCCACCTGCTCCTCGATGGGGTCGGTGAAGGTGAAGCCCATGCCGCTGATAACAACTGCTAAAAAGAGTACTCCTGAAGTATAAATTTTTCGCATAATTGGTTTTTTCAATGAATAATCGCACAAAACACCGATCCAAAAGTAAGTATTTTTCCCGGCTGTCAGGCAAAATGTGTGGTTAAATGTAATTTTTGCTGTTCTTCAGCCGGGATTTCAACCAAATGATTTACCTTTGAATCTTTCAGACAAATGGCCAATGAGTTTATTTTGGCAGGAGAAAGGTCAGATGAATTTGACTGAAGTGGCTTGCCTGTATCGGGTTTTTGAAAAAAAATGAGCAGATGAAAAACCTACTATTCGCTGTAGTTTGCTTTGCGCTCGGTTTTAATGCCGGAGCGCAGGTGGAACCGATGTCCGTGGATGGAAGGGCTACTGCCAACTGGGCTTACACTTTGAAAGGCATTGAGTCTTCTTTTTCCAATCAGGCGGGATTGTCGGAACTGTCGGGGTTTGCCGCAAATATTTACACCGAACAAACCCATTTACTGCCGGAATTTTCCAATGTGGGACTCGCTGTCGGACTCAGTACGGGTGCCAATTCAGGAATATCTGCAAACTTCAGCCGGTATGGCATTGAGGAATTCAGGCAGAGCAGAATCGGTTTGGGTTATGGGATGAAACTCAGTCGTGAGCTCAGCGTGGGCGTTCAGATAGATTGGTACCAAACAAGCATAACCAACTACGGTCAGAACTCACAACTCTCTTTTCGCATTGGCGGGATGTACTCCATTTTCAGCAACCTCACTGCCGGCATTCACATTTCCAATCCACTTGGCATTGAAATCGCTGACAATCACCCCATCCCCTCGGAATTTAATTTCGATCTGGATTGGAAGGTCTCCTCTCAATTGACCGTCGGCACCGGCCTGGTAAAAGATGTTGACTACGATGCCGGTATAAAAGTAGGTCTTCGCTATCAAATCCACCCCAATTTCAGGATCATGTTCGGTGCAATTAGTGAGCCAGCCAGGTTTACTTTCGGAATCAATCTCGACCTGCAGAACTTCAGCATCCAATCGGCGGGCAGCTATCACCAGCGGCTGGGAATCAGCCCGTCTGCCGGTCTTTCTTACGAGGCAAAATAGTCGCAGGATCACACAACGACTGAAACCAGATTTGCAAACATCTACCGCATTTTATTTTGACCAAAGAAAGTCAACAAATAGTAATCACCACCAAAAACCACCTTCAAATCCATGAAATTGACCCTGGTTACACCAAATGGAGCTCAGCTTAGCGGAATCACTAATTTTTTAGAGCGGTCAGGAACCCGATCTGCTCCTTTTCACTACCGCATAAAAGGAACTGAAATACACCTCCTCGTAACCGGTGAGGGAATTATTAACACCACCTACTCATTGACCAAATACCTCCAGCACCAGGCAGTTGACCTGCTCATCCACACCGGCATTGCTTTTTCTCTGAAAAAAACAGTAGAAACGGGCTCCATCTTGCAGCTCAGCAGCGAGCAGTTTATCCGAGATACAAGCGAGCCTTTTGAAAAAACACCAACAAAAGAAAATCCTGGAATGCCAAACCAGCCAGGGGATAATTTTCAGCCGGATCGATTGATGAAAAATCCCTTTACCGGGCAGTTTCTTCCGGTCGCTACGGGACTTACTTCTGCGACTTTTCCACCTGATGCGGAGTTTGCCACAAAGCTCAGCAAAAATTTTCCGGATGCAGCGATTGTAACCCGCGATGGAGCGGCTTTATTCTTTGCAGCACTAAGCGAAAACACCAAATTTTTAAGTCTGAGAGCGGTGACGCATTCACTGCATGAAACCGATGGTGAAAAGGATGCAGATTCAGCCATAGCGGAGATGAACAAAATCCTCGCCGAGATGATAGAGTCACTTGCGGTATAGTTTTTCATAACTCTCTGCCAAAATAATCATCTGATTGTAACTGGCCACACCTT
>PWJP01000060.1 GCA_003559985.1 Saprospirales bacterium | reverse complement strand
GAGGCAGGTGACATGGGGAATTTTGTAGTTTATTGGTATTGTGTATGAATCGGGAAAACCATCCGACCACGAGTCTTAGCTTCATTCAAATCGAAATAACCCCAGGCCTCCCACATTCCCCTCCAACTCCCTATATTTGTGAACCTAAAAACCTTGAACCGAAGGCGTGACTTATAAAAGTTCAACTTACCAAAGTTCGTTCAAAAGGTTTATAGCGTAAAAAGGTCAGGGATAACACAGCGGAAAGTCAACCACATGAATTATGAACTGAGGATAGAAAATCTGGGAGAAGGTAGTGGTGCCATTGATCTGAATCGTCTGATCAGAATAGCGAATGGTATCAGACGGATATCTGAGGGGGCCCTGCATATTCGACTGAAGGGACTTAGCCTGAAAAGGGGCAGAAAAAAATTATCCATGCAGAATGCCCTGCGGATTTCACTGACCGGCATGCAAAAAGACAGCACCGTTTTGTCCCTGAAGACCCAGCGATTTGAAAAGACACTCGAGCCCTTTCAGACCAACCTTTTCCTGGTGGAGGCGCAAGTAGAACTGCCAAATGAAAACCCCATCTCGCTCTTTATCAAAACCTTTCAACTGGCACTGGCCGAAGACGACAACAAGCAGGAACTCCTTGACAAACAACTGCTTCAGGAACTCAAAAAGCTCAGAAAAGCTTTTTACAGCGGAGATGAAATAATGATTATTTCGAGCGAGGATGGAGCAACCGAACTGGAGATAAAAGATAGCGATTTTGACCGGATAATAGACCTGGAAGATGAGATACCTGAGCCGGAACCTGTGGTTTTCAACGGTGCAGTGGATATGTTGCAATACTCCAACAGCAAAGTCAAAATAAAGACAGAGGAAGGCTATGTGTACGGCTATCTGTCGGAGAACCTTTCTAACCCAACAGTATTCGCTAACCTGTGGGGAAAAGAGGCGATATTTACCGGAGCCACCTATTTCAAACCGGGAGGAAGATCCATTATCGAAATTGAGGAAGTTTACGAATGCGGGTCGGGTGACAGCTACTTTACTAATAATCCACAGCCCTTTTTGAAAAAACAGGAATTGCCTCCGTCCGAAAGAGACGGAAGCGTCCAGGCAATGAGAGAATTTCAGGAAAAATGGTTCGGACCCGGTAGAAGAGACCCGGATTTGGACCAATTGCCCATCGACTTCGACCCGGAGGTTTGATTTGTAATAGTAGTTTAATTACTTCTCACCCTCCTCGACCAGTTTCTCCTCATCCTCGTATTCAACCGGAGGGCGGTATTTAAAGAAGGGCAACTTGAGCATGGTAACTATGTCATTGGCTTCGCGGTCGTCCATGTGGGTATCCAATCCGTAGCGCAGTTGACGGTTATCGACTTTTACATAAGTGCCGAATATGCGGTCCCAAATGGAGAAAATATTCCCGAAATTCATATCCGTGTAAGGCTGCCGGTAGTGGTGATGAACCCGGTGCATATTGGGCGTACAAACTACCCAAACCAGTGCGTTATCCAGCCAGGCAGGCATCTTGATATTGGAGTGGTTAAACTGGCTGAGCAGCGCGCTGAGTGATTGATATACAAGTACTAGCCAAACCGGTGCACCCATAATCACCACACCTAATACGGTAAACACGAACCGGAATACACTCTCCAAAGGATGGTGACGATTGGCAGTGGTGACATCGACTTCCTGGTCCGAGTGGTGCACCAAATGCAACCTCCACAACAATCGATTTTTGTGCTGTAAATAATGCGCCAGCCAGGCTCCGGTAAAATCCAGCCCCATCAGTCCGAGTAAAAGAAACCAAAAACCCTCTAAACCAAGCCAGTGCAACAATCCTATCTCCTCCGCATTGGTGAATTCAGCCGCAGCAAACAACACAAAGGCCATGGCAAAATTCACCGCAATGGTGGTGGCGGTGAAAAACATATTTATGAGCAGGTGCTTCCACTTGTTGTATTTCAATCGAAACAGCGGAGCGGCATTTTCCAACAATAGAAAAAAGGTGAGACCCCCGAGCAGAATAGCTGTTCGGTGACTGGCGGGAATGTCTGCAAAATAATTGATCAGTGCCTCCATCTCAACCCTTATTTCCCCAAATATATACACTTTTGCTAAAAGGGACTTGTTTTTCCACCAGATAATCCTATGCCGGGGAAAGCCAACAACTAACAATTTTGATGAAAAACTCGTGAAAGCAGAAAAATGGCCAACGAAACCTTAGAGATTTTCGTCAAACTCTAAGACCCATTTGTCCTTCTAAAGAATCACTTCATCTATCTCGAAAAAAATATCTGGAAACTTTTAAACCTCTTAAAGTTTCCCTGGTTACTTTTGCACGTCCAACCAAAAGTTGGGTGGAATTGCCACTGGCAAAAAACAAAAGACGGGTAATGGGTAGAGAGGAATTTACTGCCGCTGCCGGTCAAAACATTTGGAAAATCGAGCTTATGAAACAACAGATAATAGAACATGCCGGCAGAATTTTTACGAGACACGGAGTCCGATCCGTTACCATGGATGAGCTCTGCAGTGAAATGGGCATTTCGAAAAAGACGCTTTACATCCACTTCGCCAATAAGGAAGAACTGGTGAGTGAGGTGATGAATACCCTTTTGAAAAACACCATGGAGTCCATTTACTTCTTGATGGAGGGGGCCTCGAATTCCATAGAGGGGTTTTGCGAGATAGCCAACCATGTTTTTGAAATAATGTCCAGGATTTCCCCTGCCATGATACACGAGATAAAAAAGTATTATCCAAAGGTTTGGGAAGACGTACAGAAGTTCAAGAAAATGTCCATTGAGAACATGGCCTACGAAAACCTGAAAAAAGGTGTGGCAGAGGGGCTTTACCGCTCCGATATAAATATTGACCTGGTAAATCGATTCTACCTGACCATCATTTTGAACATGAACGACGAGGAGCTTTTTCCACAGACTACGACCAATCCCGGAGCGGTTTACGAGGGATTCATCAATTACCACATCCGGAGTATTGCGACTGCTGAGGGCTACGAGATTTACAAGAAGTACAACGACAGAAAGGACCAAAAACCCGTTTTGAAACACCGCAACATCATAGAGAAAATTATCAAAACCAGAAAAACCGAGGTATGAGGGTACTGATAACAACAGCGCTGGTTTGCCTGGCACTGCCGTCATTTATTTTGGCTCAGCCGCTCACCATAGAGGACGCAGTCAACTACGCCCTGGAGAACAACTTTGAGATCAGGCAGGGCAGGTTGGATATTTCCGATGCAGATGCACGTGTGGGAGAAGTTCTCGCCACGGGTTTACCGAAATTAGATGGAAATTTGCAGTACTCGTATTTTCCCGATGTACCCAATTTTCTGATACCGGCACAATTCGCCGACCCCGAAGCTCCGGAGGGGACATTCATTTCCCTTCCCGCGGGTACAAGACAATCCGTAAATGCAAGCCTGGAGCTCAGCGCCCTGGTTTTTGACGGATCATTTTTCGTAGGGCTGCAAGCCGCCCGGGTTTTTAAAGACCTCACTGAAAAAGAGGTGGATGCAACCAGGGAGGACATCAAGTGGAATGTAAAAAGGGCATTCTACAGTGTCTTGTTGGTCCAGGAGCAAATAGGAGAACTGGAGTCCAACATAGAGAGTGTGAAAAATCTACTGGATGAAACCAGGGCCCTATACGACGAGGGTTTTGCAGAATTGCTGGACGTGCGCAGACTGGAACTCAATTACAATGGTCTCAAGAGTCAGAGAGACCAGATTATGGGAATGGACACCATCACGGAAAATCTGCTGAAGTTCCAGATGGCATGGCCCGCGGAAGAACCGATAGAAATAACCGGTGACCTTGAGGAAATGGCCGGGGAGTGGATGTTGAGAAAACCCTCAGTGGATTTTCAATACGACGACAGACCGGACTACCGCGTGCTGCAGGTCAATGAGGAGTTGGCCGACATCAATATCCGACAGATACGCATGGGCTACTTCCCCACTCTACGCGCATTTGCCAATCACAATCAAAACCTCCAGCGGGACGATCTTTTCAACAGCGATGAAATAGGCTGGCTACAGACCACTACTGTGGGAGCCACCTTGTCTATTCCAATTTTCGATGGATTTGACAAACGGTCCCGGATACAGCGTGCGCGAATAAGCAAAGAAAAAGTACTGGAGGGACAACACCAACTCAGACACGCCATTGACACAGAAGTCAGAAACAACCACCTGCAGTACAAAAATGCAATTAGGGGACTGGATGACGCCAAAGGCTTGTTTGACCTGAGCCGGGAAATTTACGATACAGTGCTCACCAAGTACCGGGAGGGTGTTGGTTCGAGCTTTGAACTGATACAGGCGGAACAGGATCTGTTCGACGCTCGTCTGCAAAAACTAAACGCTCTTTACGAAGTGGTGGATTCAAGAACCCAATTAGAGCAGGCTTTGGGCCGCTAAAACCACCGAAATTTTAACAGACTACCAATGACTCGAAAAGCACATAAAATGATGAATTCTAAACTACTTTTTGCCTTTGCATTGTTTCTTGCACTTGGGCTATCAGCATGCGGCAACAACGGAGATGAAAAAAACAACAGCATCTCCAATATCGAGCGCAAAAAGGACCACTTGAGAAATAAAAAGCAGGATCTGAGAAATCTGCAGCGAACCATAGCAGAACTGGAAGCCGAAATAGTGGCCCTTGAGAACGGTTACAGCAGAGGCGATGCCGTACTCGTGGAGTTAGATACCCTCCGCCAGCGCAACCTCAAACACTACTCTGTTTTCCAGGGAAACCTCGAGACACGCAATCAGGTAATAGCATCGGCTGAGGTGAGCGGAAGAATAGTTGAGCTGCTGGTAGATGAGGGGGACCGCGTACAGCGAGATCAACTCCTCGCAAGGCTGGATACGGAAGTTATCGACAAACAAATTTCAGAGGTGGAAACCACACTCAGACTGGCCAGGGATATTTACGAACGACAAAAGAGGCTGTGGGATCAAAACATTGGCTCTGAAATGCAGTTTCTCGAGGCCCAAAACAGTGTGGAACGACTTGAGAAAAACCTCGATGTACTGCAGACCCAGCGCTCGAGAGCAGTGGTTAAAGCCCCAAAGACCGGAGTACTCGACCAGTTGCTACTCCGGGAAGGGGAACTCGTATCTCCGGGAACGCCGGTTGCGGTAATTGTGGATATGGACAACCTCAAACTATCTGTAAGCGTACCGGAAAACTTCCTGATGTTTATAGACCGGGGCGATGAGGTGGAAATCCACTTTCCCTCCCTGGATAAAACAATTCAGAGCAACATAAGCAGAGTGGGAAGTACCATAGATCCCGAAAATCGAACTTTCAGGGTGGAGACCTTCCTTGCACCGGGTAAATCGAGGCTCAAACCCAATCTGATGGCGCGTATGTCCATTAACGATCGCACAGCAGAAGATGCCATTGTCATACCTCTCAATATTATACAAAACGAACTGGGAGGCAGGGCTTTCGTTTACGTCGCTCAGGAAGAAAATGACCAGATGAGGGCCGAGAAAAGGTATATTGAGACCGGACTGGAGTACCGCGGACAAATTGAGATAAAAAGTGGGCTGGAAGAAGATGACATATTGATCGTGCGGG
>PWJP01000265.1 GCA_003559985.1 Saprospirales bacterium | reverse complement strand
TTGCAGTCCGAAAATTGAATATGGCCAAACAAGAGGTAATAAAGCAAGACGGAATCATTGAAGAAGCGTTGTCTAACGCGATGTTCAGGGTTCGTTTGGAGAATGATCACGAAATAATTGCCACCATCTCCGGCAAAATGCGTATGAACTACATTCGCATCCTACCGGGTGATAAAGTGGCCGTGGAAATGTCTCCGTACGATCTGACCAGAGGTAGGATTACCTACCGTTACAAATAATTGTATAACGCACATAATATCAGTAGTTATGAAAGTACGTGCATCTGTAAAGAAGCGTTCTGCCGATTGTAAGATCATTCGCAGAAAAGGTAAAATTTTTATAATTAATAAAAAGAATCCCCGGTTCAAGCAACGTCAGGGGTAATTCATAATATTTAGTAGGATATAATATGGCACGAATAGTAGGTGTAGATCTTCCGAGACACAAAAGGGGCGTTGTTGCGCTCACTTATATTTTTGGTATTGGAAAAACCAGAGCAGCGAAAATCCTCGACCTTGTGAATGTTGATCACAGCATTAAGGTTCAGGATTGGTCTGATGAACAAATCAGGTCCATTTCATCCCTCATTCAAAACGAGATTAAGGTAGAGGGTGAACTACGTGGTGAAGTGCAAACCAATATCAAGCGCCTGATGGATATCGCATCCTACAGGGGCCTGAGACACAGAAAGGGATTGCCGGTTCGCGGTCAGCGCACCAAGACCAATGCCCGCACAAGAAAAGGACGGAAGAAAACTGTTGCTAACAAGAAAAAGGTGACGAAGTAATTTACTTCACACCATTGTTTTATCTTATTGTTTAAGATTTTTACCAAATGGCTAAAGGAAGAAAAATAGTTAGAAAGCGAAAGGTTAAAGTGGATTCGAGAGGAATCGCATTCATTCAAGCCTCTTTCAATAATATAATTATTTCGCTCACAAATAAGCAGGGCGATGTGGTAGCCTGGTCTTCTGCCGGGAAAGCCGGTTTCAGAGGGTCTAAGAAAAATACCCCATACGCCGCTCAGGTCGCTGCATCTGAAGCCGCTCAAAAGGCATTTGATGCCGGAATGCGCTCTTGCACAGTTTTCGTCAAAGGCCCCGGCTCGGGACGTGAATCTGCTATAAGAGCAATTGACAATGGCGGAATTAAGGTTTCAAAGATCAAGGATGTAACTCCACTGCCGCACAATGGCTGCAGACCACCCAAGAAAAGAAGGGTTTGATCGATTATTTTATCTGATAGAAAGATTTTTAGAAAATGGCAAGATATACCGGACCAATCACGAAAAAGGCAAGGGCTATTGGAGAGCCTATATTCGGTTACGACCGCGCTTTTGAAAGAAAAAAACACCCTCCGGGTCAACATGGTCCCTCGAAGAGAAGAAAGCAAAAATCCGATTACGCAATTCAGCTGAGAGAAAAGCAGAAGGCAAAATATACCTATGGATTGTTGGAAAAACAATTCCGTAACCTGTTTAATACAGCCAATAGCAAATCAGGTGTGACTGGTGAGTTGCTTCTTCAACTTCTCGAAGCGCGCCTCGATAATGTGGTCTTTAGATTGGGATTGGCACCGACTCGAAGAGCTGCCAGACAACTCGTTAATCACAAGCACATTGCAGTAAACGGAAGATTATCCGATATCCCTTCTCATACTTTGAGACCCGGTGATGTGATAACTGTTCGCGGCAAATCCCGCAACCTTAATATCATCCAATCCAGCATCAACCAAAAAGCTGATGTTCGAAAGTTTGGGTGGCTGGAATGGAACCCCGACAAACTGCAAGGTAAATTTTTGGAATTCCCTGAACGGGAAGCCATTCCGGAGAACATCAACGAACAGCTCATCGTTGAACTCTATTCAAAATAAAAATCAGCTGGCTTTGTACCACATCAAGTGCAAAGCCGCTGCTATTTTCTGTCTTTTGGCATTCATACACTTCAAGACTCTTAATTATGCAATTAGTAAATTTCCATAAACCAGATAAAATCATTCTGCAAAAGGCTAATGATTTCGATGGTCAATTCGAATTCAAGCCTTTGGAACCGGGATTTGGTCAGACGATAGGAAACTCTCTTCGCAGGGTTTTGCTTTCTTCGCTGGAGGGCTGTGCCATATCTGCTGTCAGAATTGCAGGTGTGGAACACGAATTTTCCACCATTAAAGGCGTTGTTGAAGATGTGGTTGATATAGTGTTAAACCTCAAGCAGGTGAGATTTAAGTATCTGCTGGATGCCGATGATTTCGAAGAGGAAATTATCTACCTGACGATTTCTGGAAAAGAAGTGTTTACCGGTGCAGATATCCAGGCCAATACCAATGTTTTTGAAGTGATGAACCCCGAGGTCGAGATTTGCCACATGGATACCTCGGTTAGTCTTGAAATGGAATTGACCATTTCCAAAGGCAGGGGCTATGTACCCGCAGAGGAACACAAATCCAAGGATATGCCGATTGGAGTAATCCCCGTAGATGCGATTTACACCCCAATCAAGAACGTGGCTTATAAAATTTCCAACACCAGGGTTGGCCAACGTACGGATTACGAAAAACTGGATATCAGTGTAGTGACCGATGGAACGGTCCACCCGGAAGAAGCTATTAAAGAAGCTTCGAGAATTTTGATCCAGCACCTGATGCTCATCACTGACGAGAATATCACCTTTGATGATGCAGCCGGACGCCAGGATGACATTGTGGATGAGCACGTATTGCACATGCGCAAATTGCTCAAAACCGCTCTCGAAGATCTCGATCTTTCGGTAAGGGCTTACAATTGCCTGAAAGCTGCAAAAATCAATACGCTTGGAGAACTTGTTCAGTACGAACCCCACGAGCTGTTGAAGTTTAGAAATTTTGGCCGCAAATCGCTGGTGGAAATTGAGGAATTGCTGCAAGAAAAAAATCTCGAGTTTGGAATGGACCTCGGTAAGTACCGACTCGAAGAAAATTAATTAACCATAATAATTCATTGCATTAACTGTCGATTCAAATATCCGGTGATGCGAAGTTAAAAATTTGATCATGAGACACGGAAAACGTTTTAATCAACTTAAGAGAAAGAAAGGCCACAGGGACGCAACCCTAATGAATATGTCCAATGCCCTCATAAAGCATAAACGTATTTTTACGACCCTGGCCAAAGCTAAAGCCCTCAGAAAGCACGTGGAGCCCATCATTACAAAGGGTAAAACCAATACGACGCATTCGAGAAGAGTTGTGTTCAGCTACCTGAAGGATAAGAATTCCGTGGATGAGTTGTTTTCCATAATCGCCGCCAAAATCGGTGATCGCCCCGGTGGTTACCTCCGCGTAATGCGGACCGGTTTCAGACCGAGTGATGGAGCAGAACTCGCTATGATTGAATTTGTGGACTTCAATGAACTGTACTCCGGCAAGCAAGAAGCTACCGAGACCGGTGGAAGACGTCGCAGAAGAAGAACCAGAAGAGGTGGATCCGGCGCAAGCAGTTCAAGTGGTGCAGGTAAGACTGCAGCTTCAGCCGTAGCAGCAGCTGCCGCAGCGACCAAAGCTAGTGGTTCAGGTGAGGAAGAATAATTACTCCTCAGATCTCTACTTGCGCCTGTTTATTTAGCAAGAGAATTTCAGACAAATATTTTAAGGGATGGTGGCGTGTGCTTCCATCCCTTTTCTGTTTCCCCTTTTCCCGGATAACAACCATCCATTTTTTTGGAATGATTATCTTTGCCCTAAATTGGTTAAATTATGTCTGAAGAGCGAACTGCTCCCGCTATATTACTGCTTGAAGATGGTACCGTATTCAAAGGTAAATCTGCAGGCAGCCTTTCCTCCGCAACTGGTGAACTCTGTTTCAATACGGCCATGACTGGCTATCAGGAGGCTTTTACTGATCCGTCTTACAGTGGTCAGGTTTTGATCATGACCAATGTGCATATCGGAAATTATGGTGTCAAATTGGATGAATCAGAACACGGACGTCCCACTGTGAAAGGCGTAGTGTGCAGAAACTTCCACTCTGGTTACTCCAGACCATCAGCAGACGAAGAGCTCCACGAATTTTTAGAAAATAATAGTATCCCTGCCATCTGGGATATCGATACCAGGGCCCTGGTTCGACATATTCGGTCCAAGGGAGCAATGAACGCTCTTATATCACCGGCGACCGGAGATGTAGATAAACTCAAAGATCAACTCCGCAAAGCACCCTCTATGCAGGGGCTTGAACTTGCATCAGGGGTGTCTGTAAAAAAACCTGAATTGATTGAGCCGGATAATGCCCCGGAGAGAATAATAGCGGTGATGGATTACGGAATAAAAAAGAATATCCTTCGCTCTCTGAAAAAGCGTAATTGCAGTCTTAAGGTTTTTCCTGCCAAATCTGCCTGGAGTGAAGTGAAAGCCTGGAATCCCGATGGTTACTTTTTGTCCAATGGCCCCGGTGATCCGGCTGCCATGAAGTATGCTATTGACCCCATCGTATCCATGCTAGAAAGCGGCAAACCCCTGTTTGGAATTTGCCTCGGTCACCAGCTCTTGTGCCTCAGCCAGGGAATCGATACCTACAAAATGCACCACGGCCACAGGGGTATCAACCACCCGGTCCTCAATACGAAAACCAATAGGGCAGAAGTGACATCGCAGAACCACGGTTTTGGGGTAGTGCGTGAAATGTTGGAATCCCGGTCAGATGAGTTTGAATTAACCCATGTCAATCTCAATGACCAATCGGTTGAAGGGGTGAAACTTAAGAACTATCCCGCATTTTCGGTACAATACCATCCGGAAGCAGCGCCGGGACCCAATGACTCTTCATACCTTTTTGATGATTTTATCAATTTAATTGACAGTAAAAAACAACAAGCATGAGTGTAATAGTTGACCTTAAAGCCAGAGAGATATTGGACAGCCGCGGAAACCCAACAGTCGAGGCGGATGTGCTTACCGATTCGGGAATTATGGGAAGAGCTGTGGTGCCGTCAGGCGCTTCCACTGGCAAACACGAAGCCGTGGAACTCCGCGACAAAAATCCGGGTAGGTATCTCGGTAAGGGCGTGTTGGAAGCCTGCAAAAATATTTACGAGGAGGTGGCCTCCAACTTAATGGGCACAGAGGTAATGGATCAGTTGTTTATCGATCGCGCACTCTGCGAACTTGACGGAACTCCAAATAAAGCGAAACTCGGTGCAAATGCTATTCTGGCCGTTTCAATGGCGTGTGCAAGAGCCGCTGCCAAGGATATGAAAATGCCACTCTATAAGTACCTGGGTGGGTTTAACGCGCATTTATTACCCGTGCCAATGATGAACATCATCAATGGAGGTAGCCATGCCGATAATTCAATCGATATCCAGGAATTTATGATCATGCCCGTCGGCGCAGATACTTTTTCCGAATCACTTCGAATGGGTGTCGAGATTTTCCACCATCTTAAAAAAGTTCTCCAGGACCAGGGATACACAACCAATGTAGGAGATGAAGGTGGTTTTGCGCCGGAGTTGAAGTCCAATGAAGAAGCACTGGACACCATTCTGAAAGCAATTGAAAAAGCAGGTTATAAACCGGGTGACGATGTGGTCCTATCGCTAGATGCCGCCGCATCTGAGTTCTATGATTCAAACGACAAAATCTACAATCTCGTAAAATCCGGGAAGGGCAAACTCTCAGCCGATGAGCTGATTGACTACTGGGCTGAGCTGGCTGAAAAATATC
>PWJP01000201.1 GCA_003559985.1 Saprospirales bacterium | reverse complement strand
TTGGTTAGCATCCGGGAACATGATGTAAAAAGCAATTGGTTCATCCTTAAAGTAAGCGAACCAAATCATTTCCTTGTCGATTACAGCTTTGGCTTTTTCCATGGTATTCCGAACATCCTTTGGACTCAGTGGAGTGAAATCCTCTTTAAAATCTGCCCAGGCCTGGTTGTAAACCTCCACCAGGTCATTGATAAATTTATCTGCCTGACTCCATTCAAAGTGTTTGAAGGTATAATGGGGCTTTGAGCAAACCCACTCGGCAATTTTCCAAAAGCGCTCCGGAAATTCTTTAGTCATGTCGAGCCGGTAGCTGAATTGCTTGAAGTAGAGCTTGAAACCGTAAGACTCGAAAAGCTCCCGGTAATAGGGCATGTGATAATTCATCCCGTAAGCCGGCAGGGTAAAACCCTCCACCAGGAGCCCCCAATATGCATTGTTTTCTCCAAAATTTACCGGAGCATCAACTGCTTGAATACCGTTGGACTTCAACCAATCTACAGCAGTATCGAACAATTTGTGCGCCACCTTCCTGTCGTCAATACACTCGAAAAAACCAATACCACCGGATAGTACCGATTTTCCACCTACATCCTTCCCGTCAAAAAAAGCGGCAATCCTCCCTACTACCCTTCCAGAATTGTCACAGGCAAGCCACCTTACAGCCTGTCCTCCCTGATTGAGCAGCCTGTTTGTAGAGGGATCAAAAACACCCTTTATCTCGTCGTCCACAGGAGCCACCCAATTCGGATCGCGGGAGTAAAGGGCCCTGGGGAATTCCAGGAATTTTTCCATGTCCACTTTTTCAACTACTTCCTTAATCACCATAATTAGCCATTGATCTTCTCAATCAAAATTATCACAATTCCTGAATTACATAAGGGTTTCAGAACCTCAATTCTCACACAAAATATTGTTTTAAATGAAAATTACACACAGTTGACAAATAATTATCATTCGGCACTGTAATATTCCACAAAGTAACCAAATTATGTAAACACCAGAGCCAAGTCCAATAATTTTATCACCTGAAAGATTTACAACAAAATTTGTCAAAGGACTTTTTACAAAGAAATAAATCAAACAATCTGGCGTGAATTGAATTTATAAGTTAAGTAAAATTGTAGCAGATAGTATAATAATCGTGTCTGCAGTTCATATTCTTTTATAAAATCATCAAAGTCATGAGATACTTGTATTTAGGTCTGATTACAGCAATGCTAATTTTTACGGCCTGTGAAAACGCTCAAGTGAATGAGAATAATTCTGAAGATAATAGCAACAGTTTTGAAGTAGAGGTAGAGCAACTGGCTGAGGGACTTCAAAACCCCTGGGGCCTGGAATTCTTACCAGACGGGCGAATCCTGATAGCGGAGCGACCGGGAAGACTACGGGTATTTGAAGAGGGTGAGTTGAAGCCCGATCCCATTCAGGGTCTTCCCGAAATTTGGGCGCACGGCCAGGGGGGATTATTGGATGTGAAGATGCACCCTGATTACGAGGAAAACGGCTGGCTTTACATTGCATACGCAGCTACAGGTGAAGGAAACTCTGGAAATACTGCCATTGCGAGGGGCAAATTGGACAACAATCGCTTCACCGATGTCGAGGTATTATTCCACGGGCAGCCCCACACATCAGGCCGTGTTCACTTTGGTACCCGAATAGTTTTTGATGAGGATGGTTATATGTTTTTCGCAATTGGAGACCGCGGTCAGCAGGACATGGCCCAGAAGTTGGATAACCACAACGGAAAAGTTTTGAGGCTTTACGACGATGGCAGAGTACCATCGGACAATCCCTTTGTGGGCAAATCAAATGCAAAGCCTGAAATTTGGGCTTACGGAAGTAGAAACATTCAGGGTATGGCTTTTCATCCAGAGACCGGAGCATTGTGGACACATGAGCACGGCCCCAAGGGTGGTGATGAAATCAATGTGATTCGGCCCGGTGAAAATTACGGCTGGCCCAAAGCTACTCATGGAATAAATTACGACGGATCTACCATTACTGAGCACACATCCCTGCCGGGTAAAGTCGATCCAATTTTGGATTGGACTCCGTCAATTGCTCCCTGCGGAATGGATTTTGTGACCAGTGACAGATACCCCTCCTGGAATGGCGACATCCTTGTGGGAGCACTGGCAGGACAACACATACACCGGGTAGTAATCGAAGGTGAGCAAGTTGTCCATACAGAAAAAATGCTCGAGGGACTGGCCAGATTCAGAGCTGTTCGACAGGGTCCTGATGGCTACCTTTACATTCTAACAGAATCACCTGGTATGTTTCTCAGAATTAAACCTGAAGCATGATTGCGACCGATCAATTCAAGGGAGTTAAGGGTTTGGTGTTGTGCGGAGGATACAGTAAGCGAATGGGTTTTGATAAAAGCACCATCAAGTACAAGGGTGAACTTCTCTTCCTCAGATTGGCTGAAGAATTGAATAAAACGGGCTTAAAAACCTATATATCTTGTAGAGAAGACCAAAAGCACCTTCAGGAAGTACCTTATCCCAGCATCGTGGATAGTGGTGGATACAAAGGGCCGGCAATGGGTCTCTTTTCTGCCATGGAGAAATATCCCGATGATGCCTGGCTCGCTGTGCCCTGCGATATGCCTCTGCTCAACCAACACCTGTTTAAAAACCTACTCAATCGCCGGGATCCACAAAAAATGGCAACTGCTTATTTTACCAGTCATCCCAAACAGGAAATAATTCATCCGCTACCTGCAATTTACGAAACTTCGATTAGAGAACTGTTCAAGCGGGAATTGGATGCTGGTAATTGGTCTCTTCGGAAGATTCTTCAAAAAGGGGATGTAAATTTGATCAAACCGGTTCAGCCTGACAAATTGGTCAACCTAAACCGGCCTGAAGACCTCAACCGGGTTTAAAAAGCTCCTCACTGGACAGATTTTACCGCAATTGGGTCCAGATTGTCGTAGTTTTTGAGTTCTACTATTTTCCCGGGCATGTTGATGTCATTTTCCACCAGGAGTTCCTTGACTCCGTCCATTACCCTGCTCAAAATCGGTTCAGCCAACTCAATTCTATCCTTCTTTTTCTCCCTGAAAAGATCGACCCAGAAAGCGACCCGTACTCCAACGCTGTAATCTCCCAGCTCATACACCGTAACCGAGGGAGCCGGATTTTGGAGCACACCGGCCTGTTTTGTGAAATACTCCATAATCATCGTCCTGACTTTACCCACATCGGTCGGGGTATCCACTCCAAAGGTAAACTGATACCGCATGAGCCCGTCCCGTGTAAAATTAGTAAGGGGATTTTTCACGATACTCGCATTGGGCAGCATCACATCTCGCCCATCGCTTGTCCGGATATGCGTCATTCTCAAATGGATTCTCGTCACCCTGCCCCGGAAATTATTTAATTCGATGATGTCTCCGGTTCGAAAGGGACTGCTAAAGGCCAGAATCACCCCGGAGACAAAATTTTCCGCAATGTCCTTGAAGGCAAAACCCACGATAATCGCAGAGATACTCGCTCCTGCCACAATACCTCCCAACAGACCGCCCATGCCCAGGATATCCATGGCCGCTATAAAGCCCATGAGGTAAAACACCCACTTTATGAAGTTCACCAAAAATACCCTGATGATTGCCTCCTGCTTTCTTTTGCTCAATCGCTTTTCTGCAATACGCGCAATAAACCAGCCCAGAAACACAAAGGTGGTAAATATGATCAATGCCCAGGTAAATGCGGGCAGGGCCGCAACCAAATCGCCGTAGTAGTCCAAAAACAATTCTCTCAGTCCCATATTTTTTTGCTAGCAAGATATAAAATTTCGCGCATTCGGCCGGATAATTCTTTCAGTTTCAGCCGACACCCAATTTGAAAAAGAGTGAACTTTTCGACCCTGCTTTTTCCTAAATGACAATAGGTATTACCTTTATGAAAAATTCAGGATGAGTTCCGCAGCCGACTACCAGATGCACAGAAAATATCTCAAGGTCATTTTGGGAGTGGGAATTCTGTTGATGTTTGTGAAGTTTTTCACCTGGTGGATCACCAATTCCAATGCAGTTCTCTCTGATGCCCTTGAGAGCATACTCAATATTGGCACCGGTTTTTTTGCTCTGTACAGCCTTTACATTTCCAACACTCCCAAAGATAAGAACCACCCCTACGGCCATGGAAAAATAGAGTTTCTGCTCGCCGGCATTGAAGGTGCTTTAATCAGTTTAACGGGCGCATTTATTATTGTAAAGTCGGGCTACAATCTGGTTGTTCCCATTGAAGTGACTCAATTGGAAGCTGGAATCGCCCTAACCGTATTTTCCGGGGGAATAAATCTATTGATGGGGTTGGTGTTACTAAAGCGGAGCAAAACATTCAACAATCTGGTTTTGGAGTCTGAAGCCAGGCACTTGATCTCAGATGGAATGACCTCCGTGGGGTTAATTATTGGATTGGTACTGATACTTTTTACGGGTCAGGTGTGGCTGGATCAGCTAGTTGCGATAGCCATTGGAATATTAATACTTCGATCGGGCTACAAATTACTCCGTACGGCAATTGCAGGAATAATGGATGAAGCGGACCTAAAATTGGTCAGGGAGATTGTGGAAAAGGTCAATAAAACCAGAAAACCCGAGTGGATAGACCTCCACAACTTCAGGGTGATAAAATACGGCTCCAAACTCCACATTGACTGCCATGTGACCATACCCTGGTACTTCAATCAGGTAGAGGCCCACGACCTCATAGAAGAATTTGAAAGAGAGGTGGATCGCCACTGTGGCGACAGCGTGGAACTTTTTGTGCACACCGATCCCTGTGAGCCTCCGGAGATGTGCAAAATGTGCGCTGTCAAAAACTGTCCCCATCGAAAGCATCCGCACAAAGTCGTGGTGGAATGGACCGTTGACAATGTCACCCCCAATAAAAAAATATACCTGCAAAACGAAGGCTCCGAAGATGGCTAATGGAGATATTCAGGTCTCCTCTATTCAGTAGAGGATTATTATCGATTTACCGATAGGGTTTTCGAATAAGTTGCACCATCCGCTGTGATTCTCAAAGCATAAATCCCGGGAATAAGGTTGGAAACATCAATGGATTGGTGATCCGTAGCAGATAAGACAACCTGTCCCGACATGTTGTAAATATTGACCCTTTCGAAAGTCCCATCCTGAAGACCGGATATGGATATGTGGTCCGAGGTCGGATTTGGATAAACCGATGGAGCGTAGTCAAAGGCAATCTCCTCCTCTGTTGATGTTTGTGTAAAAGAATCAAAAAAGGCGATGGTTTCCAAAAGAGCGGGTCTTGCGCATTGGCCGTGGTCAAAATTGGGGTTCAGGTCAATGGTCTCCAGGTCAGCAGCCCCATTGGCCCTCATCACAGAATCGGCTAGAATGCTGTTTTCAAAAGGCACCTGATCATCGGCCATGCAATACATTATTCGCAAGGGTGCTTCCGGCGCCCAATCATAGGTGTCGTTTTCCCTGAGAATTTGATTGATGTGGTAATCGGGATTGTTTTGCATGCTGTCCACAAAAGCAGGTTGAAAGAGATTTACCGGGTGAAGATTGAAAAAAGAAGTACCCATAGTAATGACCATCCTTATGTTCAGTGTAACCAGATCAATTTCGCCATTGTAAAAAGCCATGGCATCATCGACAAATTGAGGTCTCAATATCTCAGACAAATCGTCATACAAATCGCCATAAAC